>NZ_JBSXOP010000064.1:0-46091 GCF_056859535.1 Marinobacter sp. L-46 | reverse complement strand
TAGCGGTCTGGAACCACCTGATCCCATCCCGAACTCAGACGTGAAACAGACCAGCGCCGATGGTAGTGTGGTTCGCCCATGTGAGAGTAGGTCATCGTCAGGCTCTTAATACCAAAACCCCCGACAGCGTTGCTGCCGGGGTTTTTTTCATTTCAGGTCTGGGAAAAATGAAAGTCTGCAGAAAGAATCCAAAGGCATTCTCTCTAAGCCAGGCAAATCCGATAGCGGAGCACGCCGGCCTCCTCCTCGCGAATCCATTCAATCCGGTGCCCTGTGATATCGCACAGCGCCTGCATGTCCTTACGGCCACTGGGGTCATCGGCCAGGAACTCGACCTGGGTCCCGCTGGGTAACCCCTGGGTGCGTTTCTTGAAGCGGAGAATAGGGAGGGGGCATACCAAGCCGACGGCATCGATCTGGTATACCTCGGTTTGATCAGTCAAGTCGTACACTCTCACTGCTGCCCTGTTCCGCTGAAGACCAGCCGAACTGGTTCAGAACAACCGGGGCGAGCGAGGCTATGATCAATGCTACGACAAATGCGGAAATCATTACCTTCATGATGATCCTCCTTTGCCTTGTTTGGCCTCTTCCTCTTCTACCCAGAGGTCGTGGTGCTGGCGAGCCCATTCCAGGTCAACCTGGCCGCTACCCATCGCATCGAATGCGCCTTCCATACCCACAGTGCCGATATAGATATGGGCGATGATGGCCAGCATCATCACGAATGCCACGATCGAATGCCAGATGTTGGCATATTGCATTTCCTCGTGTGGTGTCAGCTCTGTTGGCAGGCCTGTGCCCAGAATGCTGTTGATGACACCGAAGGTGTCGCCGAAAAGAGGCATCTGGAACGGGAACAGCAGGGATAATCCGGAAAGCGAGACAGACACACCCAGCAGCATCACGGTCCAGAAAACGACCTTCTGGCCTGCGTTGAATTTCCTGGCCGATGGATGGCCCTTGGTGAAGATGCCGCCCCCCGCCTTGATCCACTGCCAATCTAGTTTGTCAGGTATGTTATGCGCTACCCACATCACAAATGTCATAACCAGGCCGAGCATGAATGCCCAGGCAATGTTGTTGTGAAGCCACTTTGAACCGACTGCGAGGGTCGAAAAGGCATCGAGCCCGATCACCGGGATCAGGAAACTGCGGCCCATCAAGGTCAGCAGCCCCGTTACGCCCAGGGCTATGAACGAGCCGGCCAGCAGCCAGTGACCAAACCGCTCTATGGCTTTGAATCGTTCAATGGTCGTGCCCGCAGGGCCGCCATCAATCATGATTTTGCCACGCACAAAGTAGAACACCACGAGCAGCACGATGATCCCCAGCAGGGCACCACCGCCCCAGGTGATGATGGGTCCTTCCCGCAGTTTGTACCAACTGATGCCCCCGTCCTGGATCATGACGCCATTGGCCGGGCCCGGAGACTGCACGGTGGGGTCGATCTGGTTATAGCGAATCGCGCGCCAGGTGTCGGCATCCGAGACGCCGCCCCGTGTTCCCAGCTGTTCTGTGATTGGTGCCGCCTTCTCAGGATTGCCCAGATTTTCGGACCGGAAACTGTCGTCCAGTTTCTGCTGCTCCTGGCGGCGCATGATATCTTCGAGGGTCTGGGCACCCCCGGTTGCTGTGCGGTCAACCTCCGGGCCCTCTTGCGCCCAGGCAGGGTTGAATATCAGTGACGCCAGCACAAGGGCGGCGGCACCCAACAGACGTTTGTTCATCAGAGTACTCCAGCGGAATCAACAAGAAGGCGTTGTGGCTGAAGAAGTTCCGGAGCTCGGGGAGCTCCGGAACTTCGTTCAGATCAGCTTATGCACCTTTCTTCTCGTAGGCTGTGCCCCATCCCCAGGCGCCGGAACCGAAACCACGGTTCACCACGCGCTGGCGATAGATGTCCGCCACCTCGTTGCCGTCACCGGCAAGCAGGGCTTTGGTCGAGCACATTTCCGCACAGATCGGCAGTTTGCCTTCCGCAATACGGTTGCGGCCGTACTTGGTGAATTCGGCTGCGGAATTGTCTTCCTCAGGACCGCCTGCACAGAAGGTGCATTTGTCCATCTTGCCGCGGCTGCCAAAGTTGCCCGCTTGCGGGAACTGGGGCGCACCGAACGGGCAGGCGTAGAAACAATAGCCACAACCGATACACAGGTCCTTGGAATGCAGCACGATGCCGTCCTCGGTCTGGTAGAAGCAGTCCACCGGACAAACCGCCATACAGGGCGCGTCTGAACAGTGCATGCAAGCTACCGAGATCGACCGCTCGCCCGGCTTGCCATCTTCGATGGTTACCACTCGGCGACGGTTGATGCCCCAGGGGACTTCGTGCTCGTTTTTACAGGCCGTTACGCAGGCATTACATTCGATGCAGCGCTCGGCGTCGCAAAGGAATTTTGCTCTTGCTTGTCCTTCAAGTGCCATGGTCTACACCTCTTGTTATGCTGGTTCGATCGCACACAGGGTGCACTTGGTCTCTTGCATCTGCGTGACCGAGTCGTACCCGTATGTCTGAACGGTGTTAGTGGATTCACCCAGTACGTAAGGATCGGAACCCTTCGGGTATTTGTCCCTCAGGTCCTTTCCTTCCAGGTGCCCGCCGAAGTGGAAAGGCATGAAGGCAACACCTTCGCCAACCCTTTCGGTCACCATGGCCTTGACCCTGATGCGCGCGCCCTCCGGGCCGGAAACCCAGACGTCTTTACCGTCACGGATGTTCAGGTTATTGGCATCACGCGGGTTTATTTCGATGAACATATCCTGCTGCAGTTCCGCCAGCCAGGGATTCGAGCGGGTTTCTTCACCACCACCTTCATACTCAACCAGACGGCCGGAGGTCAGAATGATGGGGAAGTCCTTGCTGAAATCCTTCTTCTGAATGGACTCATACAGGGTCGGCACGCGCCAGAAGGTCTTGTCGGCGTAGGTTGGGTAATCTTTGACCAGATCGCGCCGATTGGTGTAAAGCGGTTCACGGTGCAGAGGCACAGGGTCCGGGAAGTTCCAGACAATAGCACGGGCCTTGGCGTTACCAAAGGGCGCGCACTCGTGCTTGATGGCCACACGCTGGATGCCGCCGGACAGGTCGGTTTTCCAGTTGGTCTCGGGGCCTGCCACCGCATCAATGCTGGCACGTTCCTCGGCTGTGAGGTCTTTATCCCAGCCCAGGTCCATCAGCATCTGCATGGTGAACTCCGGGTAGCCGTCCTTAATGTCGGAATCCTTGGAGTACACGCCATCGGCCAACAGGTTATTGCCGTTATGCTCAACACCGAAGCGGGCGCGGAAAGTCAGGCCGCCCTTGGACACCGGTAGCGACATGTCGTACAGGTTCGGTGTTCCCGGGTGGTTCATTTCCGCCGTACCCCAGCACGGCCATGGCAGACCGTAGATATCGCCATCGCAAGGTCCACCGACTGCGCGCAGGGTGGTCTTGTCGAAGTGATGCTGGTTGGCCATGTGTTTCTTCAGGCGCTCGGGCGATTGGCCGGTATAGCCGATAGTCCACATGCCACGGTTGAACTCATGGGTGATGTCTTCCACCACCGGTTCGTCGCCCTCAATAGCAATATTGCGAAACATGCGGTCTGTGAAGCCAAACTTGTCCGAAAACAGCTTCATGATCTCGTGGTCGACCTTGGAGTCGAACAACGGCTCGATGACCTTTTCACGCCACTGCAGGGAACGGTTCGATGCGGTAACGGAACCGCGGGTTTCGAACTGGGTGGTTGCCGGCAGCAGGTAGGCACCGTCTTTGCGATCGTGCAGCACGGCCGACACGGTCGGGAACGGGTCTACAACCACCAGCAGGTCCAGTTTTTCCATCGCTTCTTTCATTTCGAGCATACGGGTCTGCGAGTTGGGCGCGTGGCCCCACAGCACCATGGCCCGTGTGTTGTCAGGCTGCTCGAGGTTTTCCTTGGCTTCCAGGACACCATCAATCCAGCGGGAAACCGGGATACCTTTCTCGTTCATCATGGGTTTGGTTTTGCCATTCCTGTCCAGGGTGGCAAAGCGGCCTTTCAGCCAATCGATGTCTTCTTCCCAGACCCGCGCCCAGTGGGCCCATGAACCAGCCGCCAGGCCATAGTAGCCGGGCAGGGTATCTGCCAGTACGCCGAGGTCGGTAGCGCCCTGAACGTTGTCGTGGCCACGGAAAATATTGGTACCGCCGCCAGCGACACCCATGTTGCCCAGTGCCAGTTGCAGGATGCTGTAAGCGCGGGTGTTGTTGTTACCGTTGGAGTGCTGGGTACCCCCCATACACCAGATCACCGTGCCCGGACGGTTATTGACCAGGGTGCGGGCGACACGTTCCAGCTGTGCGCCGGGGGTGCCGGTTACCCGCTCGACTTCCTCTGGGTTCCAGCGTTTGACCTCTTCGCGAATCTGCTCCATGCCGTATACGCGGGTACGGATGAATTCCTTGTCTTCCCAGCGGTTTTCGAAGATGTGCCAGAGAATACCCCAGACCAGCGCTACGTCAGTGCCCGGGCGGAAACGCACATACTCGTCGGCATGGGCGGCTGTGCGGGTGAAGCGCGGGTCACACACGATAAGCGGTGCGTTGTTCTCTTCCTTGGCTTTCAGGACGTGCAGCAGGGACACCGGATGCGCCTCGGCCGGGTTGCCCCCGATAATGAAAATGGCCTTGGAATTGTGGATGTCGTTGTACGAGTTGGTCATCGCACCGTAGCCCCAGGTGTTGGCTACACCGGCGACGGTGGTGGAGTGGCAGATTCGGGCCTGGTGGTCGACGTTATTGGTGCCCCAGTAGGCCGCAAACTTACGGAACAGATAGGCCTGCTCGTTGCTGAATTTCGCACTGCCCAGCCAGTAGACGGAATCAGGGCCGCTTTCCTCACGGATCTGCAGCATCTTGTCGCCGATTTCGTTAATGGCCGTATCCCAGGAAATCTTCTGCCACTGGCCGTTGACCATTTTCATGGGGTACTTCAGACGCCGTTCGCCGTGGGCGTGCTCCCGCACAGAAGCGCCTTTGGCGCAGTGTGAGCCCAGGTTGAACGGGCTGTCCCATCCGGGCTCCTGCCCGACCCAGGTGCCATTCTGTACCTCGGCAATCACGGTGCAGCCTACCGAGCAATGGGTGCATACAGACTTTTTAAGCACCATTTCCCCACCTTCGGTTGATGGGGTTGCAGCCTGAACCCGGCCCGATGTCAGTGATAAGGCCGCCAGGCCTCCCACCGTTACACCGGAAGCCGCCAGAAAACTACGACGGTCCATAGTCTTGGCAGCGAGGGATGAAAGTAAAGATCCTTTACGGGGGCCTTTCGCAACCCCGTTGGTCTTCTTCCGTAACATGTCACCTACCTCTCTCTTTTTATTCTCGTTTTTCCGGAGGTGTGATCATCCAAGAGCGTCACGCAACCTTGAATGATTCACGCATCCTTAAAAGCGAGCCGATTCGAAATACTTGCGAGTGTGTTCAGTGTCGCGCAGACCGCTGCTTTTCGGGGCGTCTGTTGCCACCCCGGCTGCAGCGTTCGGTGCAACGGCCATGGCAACAGCAGCGGGTGCTGCGGATGCGGCCAGTTGCAGGAAACGGCGCCGACTGTTTTCACGCTTCGGGCTGTCCATCGGACTCCTCCACCTGAGTTAAGGGATCGGGCAGATCCCGGTTATTGAATTGCAAAGGCATCCGCCTCTACCGCCATGAAGGCCCGGCCCAGCGAGCCGACCGGAGCGTAGAGGACTGAGCTTTGCGCTTCTTCCAGATCCGTAAAAAACAACGCCGCCCACTTTGCCATGTGGGCGTCAAAAAAAGCTTTCTGTGATGACACATCGCTGTCGCAGGCGAACTCGCCGGTGATAATGCCCGCCATGATTTCGCATAGGGTGCCGATGTGATCTTCCGGTTCTTTCACGTCGTCGCTGACCTTCACTCCCCGGGCCATCAGGTCGGTGCGCAGGTCGGCCAGCGGTTTCTCGTTCAGGAAGCCGGTCAGGTAATAACTGGCATAGGGCAACAGCTCACCCCGGCCCACGCCAATGAACAGGTTGTTGAACTCCTGCTCGGCGTCGACGGCCGTAGTACGTTGGGCAAGGGCGGCCAGATTTTTGTAGGCGGAACCCAGAGGTGTGTCGTCACCCTGCAAGGACGCCAGCCCTTTAAGCAGCTCGTCCGAAGGCGGGCTGCTTAACAATACAGCCAGTAATTGATAGATCTGGGCCCGGGCGCGGTCTTCGCCAGTGATCGAGCGGGGGCATTGAAGTACAGCGGTATCAGACAAGTCTCTTTCCTTCGGGTTTTGTACGACTTTTAGACAGTCATTTGTAAGTTATAGCCCTAACCTGTATCCGGTGCAATGATACTTCCGGCCTTCAGGATTCGAAACGCATTCTCGGCCTGTAGCGTGGTTCCCACTCTTCCTGGGTGTCAGAAGAGGCCGGCTCGGCCGGATAAGGCGCTGCTGAAGCTGTCACAGGGGTGTCGGGCGCCGGTTCATGGTCAGCGCTCACAGGGGGCGCCTGTTTCGGGGCCGGGGGAATCACGTTTGGAGAACTCGCCTGGGGCTCGATCTGAGTGTCGCCCTGTTCTTCACGGCGGGCGTTCTTATCGAACATGCCCTGTCCCACCTTATACAGGGTATTTACGGTTTTGGTGGCGAGGGCGGCATCCGTGTAGTCTTCATCGTAGTCATTCAGGCCGTCCAGCACCGCCAGTACCGGGTTGGTTTTCCACAATGCCCGCAGGGCCTTGCGGCGCAGTAATTCCGGAATCTCTTTACGCATGAAGCCGGTGATGTCCGCACCCAGTTCAAGGGTGTCCGGATCGGGCAGGTGGTACTTCGCCAGCACCTCCTGCTCGGGCAGGGCTTCATTGAGGGCGAGCTCCTGTTCCTCGGGTGAAGGCTCGGGGTCATTGCTTTGGGGAGGAACAGGTTCGGCCGGTTTGCCCGCTTCGGCCTTTTTGCGCGCCCAGCGCTGAAGACGTGACTCAGCCATCAGTGAACCCTCGGCTTCTTGATATTGGAGGGGGCGCGGTAAACGTCGCTTTCCTGGCGAATCCGGGGGTCGCCCTTGCCGTCTTCTACGGTGTCGACAGCAACCTCATTGCGACGGCGTTTCTTGAAGGGCTCCTCGATGTAGTGCATGTCGATAAATTCCTTGATCCAGGCCGCCAGGGACTCGGGAATCGGAACCGGTTCGACAATGCTTTCGCCACTATCCAGGGAATCCAGCGCCTCATGGGCACTGGCGGTAACAGTGCTGACCACCCAGCCAGACGGGGACTGGCCGGTCTGGTCCTTGTCCATGACAATCCAGACGGAAGGCACGGCCATATTCAGGGAGACCAGGTAGCCCTCCACATCCGCGCGGAACAACTCCATGGTGACCGTGCCCGCGTGGTAATCGACCACTTCGCCCTCGCGAACCAGCTCTTTCCAGAACGCCTCCGGAGCGCCGGGTATCACCGCCACGGGCTTCCAGATGTCCTTCGCCCAGCGGGTTATCCCCGGGGTACGGCGTACAACGGCCCCCACCTGTAACTCACGTTTCCAATGCTCTGTACGACTGCTCATGGGAATTCTCGTTTTGTCATAGCCCTAAGCTAGCAGGACACAAACAATTATCCAATTGTCCTTACGTAAAAGCCTGTGGCATGCTCGAAAGTCAGAATTAATCTGTATACGCAGAAAAGCAACGAAAAGAGCCAAATTCCTGATGACGGCACACAAGACCCTACTGTTATGCACCTGTGACAAAACACAGAGCTTTGATCCGAAGGCACTGCAGGCGGCCGCGGCAGCCGAGCAGGTCATCGTGGTGGACCAGCTGTGCGGCACAGACATGAAAACCGCTGCGGAGCACCTGAGTGGCGCAAACGAAGTCCTTATTGCCTGTGGCCAGCAGGCGGCTCTGTTCGAGCGCCTGGGCGAGGATATACAGGCGGAGATTCAGCATTCCGCGCCCCTGAGCACCCTCGATATCCGGGATCGCGCCGGATGGAGTGCGCCGCAGGCTAATCCGAAACGCCTCCATGCCAAGCAGGCAGCGCTGATGGCCGCGGCTCAGTTACCGGCGCCCATGGCACCGGTGAAAACCATCCGTTCCAGCGGCGTATGCTGCGTTGTCGGCCCCACCGAGCAGGCCATACGCATGGCCGAACTGGTGCAGGACGAACTCGGCGTTACCTGTATCGTTAATGATGCGGGGCCGGTACAACTGCCCTCGGCGGCCTATGACGTGGCGAAGGGCAAGCTGACCGGTGCCTATGGCGCACTGGGCAACTTCAAGCTGGAGTTTTCCGGCCTGCAGATGATGAATCCCGCCGGCCGAGGCGAGCCCGGTTACGGCGAGGCGAAAGCCACCGCCCACAGTGAATGTGACATCTTTATCGACCTGCGCGGCATGGGCCCGGCATTCCCCAGCCACGAGAAACGTAACGGCTATTTCTGGGCCGACCCGGCCAAGGCCGGGGAGCTTGAGCGCATTGCCCTGAACGCAAGGGAGTTGGTGGGCGAGTTCGAGAAGACCGTGTACTTCCGGCTGGAAGAATCCCTGTGCGCCCATTCCCGGGCCAATCAGCCGGGTTGTACCCGTTGCCTGGACGTATGCTGCACCGAGGCCATTTTCTCTGCCGGTGACCATATCCAGATCGACTCGGATATCTGTGCCGGTTGCGGCTCCTGCGCGGCGGTCTGCCCGACCTCTGCGATCACCATGAACGAGACCTCCTTCGAAGCCATCACACGAAACCTGGAGGTGATGGCCCGGGTTTATCGCGAGCACACTGGCGAGGCCCCGAGGCTGGTGTTTCACACCCTGGACGCCGGCGCTGAGGCGATTGCCTACCTGGCCCGTTACGACGATGGCCTGGCAGACGATCTGATCCCGCTCGGCCTGGAGCACATCGACCGGGTTGGCCATGCCGAAATCATGGCAGCCTTCGGTGCCGGTTACGCGGAAGTGCTGATCCTGCCGGACAATGAGATCGACCGCCGGGCGGTTGCAGCGGAAGTTGAACTGGCTCAGGCCATGCTGACGGGCACCCGGAACTCTCCCGGCCGGGTCCGGGTTATCGAAGCCATCGAACTCTGCGCCGCCGGCGACAACGCCGGGCGGGTGAGTGAACCGGTGCTGCTGGTGGGCGGGCGCCGTGATATCACCCGGGTAACGGCCAACGCGATGGCAGATAACATCGAAGCGCCGATTCCGCTGCCGGCCGGCGCACCCTATGGCGCCATCGAGATTGATTCCGACAAATGCACGCTCTGCCTGGCCTGTGTGTCGTTGTGTCCGACCGGGGCCCTGGGCGATCACCCTGATCGGCCAGAAGTCCGCTTTACCGAAAACGCCTGCGTCCAGTGTGGCATCTGCCAGAGTACCTGCCCCGAGACGGCCATTACACTGAAACCCCGGCTGGATCTGTCGAAGGATGCGCTGAGCCCCCGGGCGTTGCATGGCGAGGAACCCTTCGAGTGCATCCAGTGTGGAAAGCCGTTTGGTGTTGCCAGCACCATTAACCGGATTGTTGAAAAGCTGGAGAACCAGCACTGGATGTACACCAAGTCTGATAATGTTCAGCTGATCAAAATGTGCGACGACTGCCGGGTCAAGGCCCAGTACCATGGCAACAACGCCCCCATGGCGGGCGGTGAGCGCCCCCGGGTTCGCACCAGTGACGACTATCGGGACAGCTGAACACTAAACGGGAAGTAACATGGTTCAATACACCGAAGTAGGAAAAGACAACCTGATTGGCACCGACGCGCCGCGGCCGCAGGACAAGAACCCGAGAGGCGTTGACCGGATTATTGCCATTGCCTCGGGTAAGGGCGGCGTGGGCAAGTCCACAGTGGCATCGAACCTGGCGGTTGCGCTGGCCTCGAAAGACCTGAAAGTCGGGCTCCTGGATGCCGACGTCTACGGCCCCAGCCAGCCCCGCATGCTGGGTGTTTCAGGCCGCCCGTCCAGCCCCGATGGCCATACCATCCTGCCGCTGCGCAATCATGGGGTCACCCTGATGTCCCTGGGCTTGATGGCTCCGGAAGACGAAGCCATCGTCTGGCGTGGCCCCATGCTGATGGGTGCCCTGCAACAGATGATGAACCAGGTGGAGTGGGGCCGGCTGGACGTTCTGCTGGTGGACCTGCCCCCGGGGACCGGTGACGTGCAGATGACCCTGAGCCAGAAATTCTTTGTGGCCGGCGCCGTGGTGGTCTCCACGCCCCAGGACATCGCCCTGATGGATGCACGCAAGGGCATCGACATGTTCCAGCGCATGGACGTGCCTCTGTTCGGTTTGATCGAGAACATGGCGTCGTTTATCTGTGACGGTTGCGGCAAGGAGCACCACCCGTTCGGGCACGGCGGTGCCCGGGCCGAGGCCGAAAAGCTTGGCGCGCCTTTCCTTGGAGAGATCCCGCTGGACCTGGATATCCGGCTGGGGTCGGACGGCGGTGTGCCGATCGTGGTCTCCAAGCCAGAGAGCCCACAGGCAAAAGCCTTCCAGCGCATTGCCGATGAAATCATCGCCTCTGACGTCTACGCCCGGGCCATCCGATGATGCAGTCACCCCAGTTCCCACCGTTGCTCACGGGCGAAGCGGTGCCCAGACACATGGATCCGTTTGCCAAGGCGGTCAGCCGGGCCGTTGCTGGAGTCGATTCGGGTACGGTGTTCTACTCGGAGGGCCCAGACACGCTGCATGCGGCCCTGGTGCTGGCACCGGAGACGCCTTTGGAAGAAGCCATCCAGGCCGTCTACGTGGCCCAGGTCGGCCTGGCCGAGAGCCTCGGCGCCCTGGCCCCACCGGAAGTGCCGGTACATTTCCAGTGGCCCGATCGTATCAAGGTGAACGGTGCTGTCTGTGGCAGCGTCCGCTTTGCGGCGGACGTATCCGACCCGAAAGCCTTCCCTAACTGGCTGGTGATTGGCATTGATGTGCCCTTTACCCCGGCAGGCGGTGAGCCAGGTGCCAACCCGAATGAAACCTGCCTGCACGAGGAAGGCTGTGTGGATATCACGCCCATGGCGTTGCTGGAAAGCTGGTCCAAACACACCCTGTTATGGCTGACCTACTTCCTGGACAGCGGGTTCGAGCGGGTACACAACGAATGGCGGCCCCGCTGCGACACCCTGGGTAAAACGATCGAGTATCCGAAGCCCGGGCTGTTTGTCGGGCTGGATGAAAAAGGCCGGATGCTGCTGCGGGAGGGTGTGATGACCGAAACAGTGAGCTTGATTGAATTCGCGGAGCATGTATGAAGCTGGCACGAACCCTGAGGCTGGATGTATCCGATGAAAATGTCTTTGAAAACCCGGCCCCCAGTGGTGAGTGGGCCATTTCCGGCGGCTTCGAGTTTTCCAACTGGACCGAAGCAGACCTGAAGGGCAAGGCCCGCCAGGCCTTCAGTAACGGCTGGTACAGCATTGAATCTGGTGGCCGGGCCAGTTTTGTGGGTGTGTGCAACATCACCGAAGCGGAACTGGAGCAGTTACGCCGGACCCTGGCGCAAACCTTTGTCGAGATCTACGGTGCGCCGGATATTGATTCAGCTTACCCCGTGGCCTGTGAAGAAATCGACCAGATGCGCACCATGTGCGAGGACTTCGAAGACAATACCCTGCTGATGGTCAGCCGCCGGCTGACCGATCTGGGAGTTGAGGAAACCTACCGCTCCCGGGCCCCGCAGGATGCCTCGCTGGAGGCCTTTGCGGTGCACGGCAGCGTCGATTGATTACAGACCGAAGCTGCCGTAGGGAATGAACTTTACCGGGGTGCCCGGTTCGATCTGCCGGGCGCTTTCGTCCAGCTCGACCATGCCCTCAGACCAGGCCAGGCCGGTGACCCGACCGGAGCCTTCGGAACCGAATACCTCAACCTTTCCGTCACGAACCCGGGCGCGCAACATCTCGCTGCGCCCCGGTTTCTTGTTCTTGGAAAAGTTGGCCGGGATGACGTAACCCTGGGGCTCAAACCATTCCGCCCCGGCCATCAGTGCCATGGCCGGCACGCCAAAGCGCAATGCACAAACCCAGGCGGCAACCGGGTTGCCCGGCAGGCCCACCACGGGTGTGCCCTTGAACATGGCCAGCGCCAGGGGGCGGCCCGGCTTGATGGCAATGCGCCAGTTGCTGATCTCGCCATGGGCTTTCAGGGTTTTCGACACGTGGTCTTCATCCCCGGCAGAAACGCCACCGCTGGTGAGGATCAGGTCGCACTGTTCCGCGCCGCGCTCCAGCGCCTCTTTCACAGCGTCAGGCCGGTCCAGCACATGGCCCAGGTCGACCAGTTCATAGCCTAGCTGCGTGATCATCGAACTCAGCATCGGGCGGTTGGCATCGTATATCTGCCAGCCAGTGACCGGGGCGCCAACGGGCTTTACTTCATCGCCGGTCGACAGCACGCCAACCCGCAGGCGCTGGTAAACGTCAACGGATTCCACGCCCACGCTGGCGAGTACGGAAATCTGGGTGGGGGTCAGGCGGGTACCGGCGTTGAGAATCCGGTCCTGCACCTGGATATCCTCTCCGGCCAGGCGCCGGTTGGCGCCTGCCTTCAGTGTGCCGTTCAGGTGCAACTGGCCATTGATGACTTCGCAGTCTTCTTCCAACACTACCGTGTCTGTGCCTGCCGGCATGACTGCTCCGGTGAGGATGCGGATGGCATGGCCTGCGGGAACCTGTTCCCTATAGGGTTCGCCGGCGGCGCTGCGGCCGTCTACCAGCGGCAGTGAGCACGGCACTTCGGTCAGGGGGCCGGCAAACGCATAGCCATCAACCGCGGAATTGTTGCTGGGCGGGTGGGCCCGTGGCGCAAAAACGTCTGCGGCCAGTATGCGGCCGTTCAGATGCGACAGTGGAACCTCGCGCTCTATGCCCACCACCGGGTGCAAACGGGATCGCAAACGCTCCAGGGCCTCGTCGACCGGCGTCCAGTTCACGCCGGGAGGCAGGGCAAAGCAGTCGTTACGAAGTGGTTTTACGGTGCTTTCTTGATTGGCGCTGCTGCTCATGACGGTTCACGCTTCAGGATAAAGTCAGCGATTCCGGAGACATCGTTGATGTCGAAAACCGGGCCTTGGAAGTCCGCAGCATAGTCTGCCACGACGGCAACGATGCTGGAGTTCTCGTGATACAGGGCGGCGCGGGTGCTGTCCTTTCGGTGCACCTCGATTTTGGGGTGAGAGTGGGTTTTGAAACCTTCTACCACAACCCAATCGCAGGGGCCCAGCCGGGTTAGCAACTCGTCCAGGGTCGGCTCCCTGGCGCCCCGGAGTTCATGCATGATCGCAAAGCGCTGGCCGCCCGCCAGGATGACCTCTTGTGCGCCGGCCTCCCGGTGCTTGTAGCTGTCGGTGCCGGGTTGGTCCACATCCACCAGGTGATGGGCGTGCTTGATTGAGCTAACGGCCAGTCCCCGACCGGACAACTCTCGAATCACTGCGCTGGCCAGGGTGGTCTTGCCAGAATTCTTCCAGCCTACGAAGCCGATCACGTTCATTTCAGGTGCTGCTCCGCCCAGGCCAGGTCTTCCGGTGTGTTGATGTTGAAAAAGTCGACCTCATCGAACATTACCAGCGACTCAGCATGGGCCAGCGTCCACTGGCGGATTTTGCGTACGCCGTCGTTCAGCGCCGCCCTCAGGTCGTTCCGCAGCGAAACATCCCAGCGGCCAAAGGTTGGCTGGGGTATCCGGCCACGCTCCGGGTCCGGAGTTGCCGCCAGTACCACCGGAGCGTCGATGCCGGACAGGCGTTCGACCAGGTCGAGGGGAAATGACGGCGTGTCTGCCGCCACGCTGAACAGCCAGTCATGGCCCTGTTCAGCGGCCCAGTCCATGCCTGCCAGAATGCCGGCCAGGGGCCCGGCGTAATCCGGTATAGAGTCGGCGACCACGGGCAAGCCCAGATCATCGAAGCGGCCCAGGTCGCCATTGGCATTTAGCACCACAGCGTCTACCTGCGGCGTAATTCGGCCGATAACCCGTTGGATCAGGGACTGATCGCCCAGCATCAACCGGCCTTTATCAACACCGCCCATGCGGTTGGCCTGGCCGCCGGCCAGGATGACGGCGCACTTACTCATGTTCAGCCCCTTTTCGACGCATTTTTTTGTCTTCATCCGGCACCTGTGAAAGGTCCTGGTCGAACACCAGTCGGTGCTGGCCACTGAGGCAGGTGAACTTCTTGCCTCGCATCCGCCCGATCAGGGTCAGCCCGACCTGACGGGCAATGTCCACGCCCCAAGCAGTGAAGCCGGACCGGCTGATCAACGTCGGAATGCCCATCAGGGAAGTCTTGATCACCATCTCGGATGTCAGGCGGCCGGTTGTATAGAGTACCTTGTCAGCTGCCGTAATGCCGTTGATATACATCCAGCCTGCGATCTTGTCGACGGCATTATGGCGTCCCACGTCTTCCATATAGGCCAGGATCTGGCGGCCCTGGCATAGCGCAGTACCGTGAATGGCGCCGGTTTCCATGTACAGGCTGGGGGTGTGGTTAATCTGGTACGAAAGGTCGTAGAAGGTGCTGGTGTGCACCGGGGTATCAGGCAGTGCCAGGCCTTCAAGGCCGGCCATCATGTCACCAAACACAGTGCCCACAGCGCAGCCGGAAGTGCGGGTTTTCTTCTCCAGCTTGTCTTCGACGGCTGTGGTGCCGGCGGTGCGAACCACGGCCACTTCCAGTTCTTCGTCGTAATCAATGCCGGTAACCTGGTCGGTTGCTTTCAGCATGCCCTGATTGAGTAAAAAGCCAAGAGCGAGGTATTCCGGGTGATCGCCGATGGTCATGGCCGTAACGATCTCCTGGCTGTTCAGGTAGATGGTCAGGGGGCGTTCTTCGATAACACTGATCGACTTCGGTTGACCGGTTTCGTCAACGCCCTCGACTGAACGGGACAGCCGGGGGTCTTGAGGATCTGGAAGGATGGAATCAATCGTCATTTTGCTCTGGCCGTCTTATGGAGGCTGCAGAACGCAGCCTCTACATAGATTGCCAGAGATTAGCCTATTTGGCGTTCGGGAAAAACAGCTGCTCTCCATTCACCTTGAAGTCGGCAATGGCCTGCTGGCCGTCTTCTGAAATCAACCAGTTGTGCCACTTGGTGGCCAGGTCGTGCTTGAGGTGAGGGTGCTTTTCTTCGGACAGCAACAGGCTGCCATACTGGTTGAACAGCACATCGTCGCCTTCAAAGACCAGGGTCAGGTTCTGGCGGTTGCCGAAGGCCACCCAGGTGGCCCGGTCTGACATGACATAGGCATCCATGGCGGCAGCGGTGTTCAGCGTGGGGCCCATGCCACTGCCAAGCTCGCGATACCATTCGCCATCCGGCTCAACGCCGGCGTTCTCCCAAAGGCGCAGCTCGGCACGATTGGTGCCGCTGTCATCCCCGCGCGAAGTGAATGGCGCCTGGGCTTCGGCTATTGCGGCAAAGGCTTCAGCGGCGGTTTTTGCGGCCCGGACATTGGCGGGATCGTCTTTCGGGCCGATCAGCACGAAGTCGTTATACATGACATCGGCGCGTTCAGTGGCGTTGCCTTCCTGGATAAACCGCTCTTCGCCGGCGGTGTCGTGCACCAGCAGGCTGTCGGCATCGCCCCGGCGGGCCAGCTCAAAGGCTTGGCCGGTACCTACTGCCACTACCCGCACCTCAATGCCTGTGGCGTCTTCAAACTTCGGCAAGATTGAATCGAATAGCCCCGAGTTCTCGGTGGAGGTTGTTGACGCCAGGGTAATGTAGTCATCTGCCTGGGCACTGAGTGCCAGGCCCATGGCGGTTACACCTGCGAGTACCAGGTTCAGGGTTTTTTTCATCTTGTATTCTCCTTCTTGGGATTGGGGCATTCCTTGGGGCAGTTACTCAACCAGTTCTCCGGCAACAAACGCTTGCGCCTCCCGGGAAACCGGCCTGTTGAAAAAGGCTTCGGCAGGGGTATGCTCACGAACTTTTCCGCCAGAGAGAAACAGGACATCTCCGGCAAGTCGCCGGGCCTGGTGGATATCGTGGGTGGTCATCACAATTCGCGTGCCCCGCTGGTGGAAATCCCGCACGGCGGTTTCGACCGCTTTGATTGCCGCCGGGTCGAGCGCCGATGTGGGCTCATCCAGGAACAGCACCTGGGGCGAAAGTACCCACGCCCGGGCCAGCGTCAGGCGCTGTTGCTGGCCACCGGAGAGCACCCGTGCCGGTGTCTTCGCGCAGGCGGCCAGGCCAAAGCGTTCCAGGGCGTTAAGCGCGAGTTTCGTGCGCTCCCTGCGGGGCACATTATTTACAGCCAGTGCGTGAATAAGGTTTGCCACTGCGGAGCGACGCAACAAAACCGGTTGCTGGAACACCATGGCCTGGCGCGGGGGTGTGCCACCGGACCACGACACTTTCCCCTCGCTGGGCGTGAGCAGCCCGTGGGCCAGCCGCAGCAGCAAGCTTTTGCCGGCTCCATTGGGCCCCATCACCAGGGTAGGGCCGATGCCATCCAGCGTGAAGGAGCAAGGGCCAAGCAGCACCTTGTCTTCATGGCCGAAAGTTACACCCTCAAACTTCAGGGCCGGCGGAGGAGTGAGGGCCGAGGAAGTAATGTGTGATGCGTTCAGTGACGTCATCCCGTCCGCCTCCGGGTGAGCTCGCCCACCATGTAGGCGCCCGCGTTAATCAGCATCACCAGGGTCAGCAGCACAATGCCCAGCCCCAGCGCCAGAGGCAGGTTGCCCTTGCCGGTTTCCAGCACGATGGCGGTGGTCATCACCCGGGTTACCCCGTCGATGTTGCCGCCCACCATCATCACCGCGCCCACTTCGGCACTGGCGCGGCCGAAACCGGCCAGCAGCACGGTTAACAGGGCAAAGCGGGCATCCCATAACAGGGTGGGCATCATGCGGGCCCGAGACATACCCAGAGACACGAACTGCTCCCGGTATTCGCCCAGCATTTCCTCTACCTTCTGGCGCGAAAGTGCGGCGAGGATCGGCAACACCAGCACCACCTGGGCAATAACCATGGCACCGGGGGTGAACAGAAACCCGAACTCACCCAGTGGGCCGGCACGGGAGAGCAGCAAGTACACCATGAGCCCGGCCACGACCGGAGGCAGCCCCATCAGGCCATTGAGCAGGACGATGACGCCGCCACGCCCGGGGAATCGCCAAAGTGCCACCGCGGCGCCAAGCGGAAATCCGAGTACGGCGGCGATCAGTACCGCCATAAGCGACACCTGCAGGGACAGCATCACGATCTGAAACAGCGCGGCGTCGAAGTTGATCAGTAGCGAAAGCGCCACATAGAACGCATTATTTTCCAAAGCTGCGTCTCCTTATTGTTTGAGCATCGTGGCGTTTATAACTACGCTTTGCACAGGCTTCTGAAGAATATGCAGCTATACGCAGTCTGGTGCTTTGCCAGATGCCAGGAGAAAGCGATGCCCCTTCCCACTTACCTCACCACGGCCGAGGCTGCAGAGTACCTGCGCCTGAAGGAGCGTAAAATCTACGACCTGGTCAGTCAGGGCGTGATTCCCTGTGTGCGGGTGACCGGAAAGCTGCTGTTTCCGCGCCAGCGTATTGACCTGTGGTTGATGAACCACCTGGAAGGGGACGACGCTGTCAGCGCGCCCACGCCGCCGGTTCTGGCCGGTAGCCAGGATCCGCTACTGGAGTGGGCCGTGAAGGAAAGCGGCGCGGAACTGGCGTTGTTGTGCCAGGGCAGTGGCGATGGGGTGCAGCGGCTGATTAACGGGCGGGCGCTGCTTGCCGGTATGCATATCTGGCATGCCGAAAGCCAGCGGTACAACGACCCGGCTACACTGGGGCTGGGCGGGATGCGTGACCTGGTGCTGATCCGGTGGGCGAAACGACAACAGGGGCTGCTCCTGGCTGCCGATAATCCCCATAAACTTGCACGGTTGGAAGATATCGCCCGCCCTGGTATTCGGGTTGCCCACCGCCAGCCCGATGCCGGTGTCAGCCATTTGTTGCAGAGCCTGCTTGCCCGCCATCGAATCGATGCAGAGCAACTCGGCTGGGCTTCGCACCCGTCACTCAGTGAGGATGATCTTGCGTTAGCTATCCGGCAGGGTGAGGCGGATATCGGCATTGGCATTGAAGCGGCGGCACGCCGGCAGGGGCTGGCGTTTATTCCGCTGCAACAGGAACATTTCGACCTGGCCATGCGCCGTCGCCACTATTTTGAGCCGGCCATGCAGCAGCTGCTGGCCTTTGCCGGCAGTGAGCGTTTTGCCCAACGGGCCGATGCACTGGGTGGCTATGATATCCGTGAATTGGGGCGAGTGGTTTATAACGCCTGACGAGTTGCCAGGTTAGAGAGACGGGTGGAACAGGAGCCAGCATGCTTACAACCCGAAAAGATTGGGTAAGAGAGGTCAGCGGCGCGCTAGGCGATATCGGCACGCTGCTGCCCCTGAACCTTGGCGCGATTGCGGTTGCCGGGCTTGCGCCGGTGCCGGTGCTGCTGGGGTTTGCGGTGTTTTACATTGCGACCGGGTTATATTATCGCCTGCCGATCCCGGTACAGCCGATGAAAGCGGTTGCCGCATTACTGCTGACCACCCAGGTAAGCCACGAAAGCCTGGTGGCCAGTGGTATTCTGATCGGTGCCATCATGTTGCTGTTAGGGGGGAGCGGATGGATCAACCGAGTGGCTCGGCTGGTTCCGGGATCGATACTGAGCGGCCTTCAGCTGGGGCTGGGGCTCTTGCTGGCTGGCATGAGCCTGGGTTTGATGGCGACGTCCTGGCTGGCGGGTCTGGCCACGTTGCTGGTGCTGGTCTTTATTCTGTGGCGGTTACCTGCCTGGCCGGCAACGCTGATCGGGTTGGCGGTGTCTTTGGCCGTTGGCGCAGTAACAGGGTCGCCGGGGCTTTCGCTGGCGATGCCGGATTCAGTTGCATTCCACTGGCCCGAACTGCCGGGCCTGAGTGACTGGCAGCAAGGGTTTTCGGTATTGGCGCTGCCACAGTTAGCCCTGACATTAACAAACGCAATCCTGCTAACCGCCTTATTGGCGGGAGACTATTTCGGAGAACAGGCTCATCGCGTCTCGCCGGCGCGCCTGTCGTTAAGCACCGGCCTGGCCAACCTCTGCCTGGTGCCCTTCGGTGCCTTGCCTATGTGCCACGGAGCCGGGGGGCTGGCGGCGCACTATCGCTTCGGTGCCAGAACCGGTGTGGCACCCGTCTTGCTGGGAGCAGGGCTGTTGCTGGTGGCTTTGATGCCGGGAGGGCTTTCGGTGATTGCGGCCATTCCCGCGGCAGGTCTGGGAGCCCTGCTGTTGGTTGCTGCTGTAGAGCTGGCGTCGTCGAAACGTCTGTGGACAGCCAGGCCGTCATGCTGGCCCGTGATAGGCGTAACCGCGCTGGTCACAGTATGGGCTGACCCGGTGTTCGGGCTTCTTGCGGGGATGATCGCGGAAGTGCTTCGGGCGGCCTGGGTGCGCCGGCAAAAGATTGCCTAGCGTACTGGCCGCCCGCTGCACAGGACACACCGGGAGGCTACTCGGATGTGCCCAGGATAATTAGTGGCTGGTAGATACCCGAGCCGCCATGCCATGAAAGCGCTCTTTAATGTTTTTTACCAGTTGGCTGAACTGCTCTTTGATGTACTGGTTGCGGTATTCGGTCGCCAGGGCGATATAGTGGTCGACTTCTGCCTGGGTAACGATGTTGCTGTCTTGCTGATTCATAATGGTGCCTCCTGAGGGTAACTGGCAATTTGTATGGTGCTTATGCTACGAGCTTCCAGGCCGATCAAAAAGCGATAAATTCTAAGCGCAATGCTGAGAAAAATTCATGATAAGGGTTTGCCCCTATGCGTCGACTTCCACCTTTAAATGCCTTGAAGATGTTCGAGGCTTCAGCAAGAAGCCTAAGTTTTTCAGGGGCTTCGGAGGAATTGTTCGTCACTCCGTCAGCGGTCAGTCACCAGGTTAAGACGCTTGAGAATTTTTTAGGTGTAGAGCTGTTCCATCGGAGCAACCGAAAAGTGACTCTGACCCCTCAGGGGGAGCAGTACCTGGCGTCTGTAAAGCACGCATTCGATGAGATCGAAATGGCAACGCAACGGCTCTCGGCGACCCAGGGTGCCAGCGTGGTGCAGATCAGCGTAGCGCCCAATTTCCTCATCCGGTGGTTGATGCCGCGGATGTCCCGGTTTCGCGCGTTATTTCCGGATGTCGAATTGCAGATCAATGCGTCTATGGGGTTACTGGATTTCAATCGGACCAGCACAGACATGGCGGTTTACTACGGGAATGGCGAGTGGGACGACATTGAAGTGGAGTTTCTGCGTAAAGTAATGCTGGTGCCCGTGTGCGGCCCTGGCCTCTTGCAGACCGGGCCACCGCTTGAGAAGCCCGCAGACTTGGCCAATCACACGTTAATCTACGTGAGCAAGCGAACCTGGGAGTGGGATAACTGGCTGAAGAAGGCCGGGGTTGAATTTATTACCCCCAAAGGCTCCATGCAGTTATCCAGCAGCCAGTTGACTACTGCAGCGGCCCAGGAGAATCTCGGCGTGGCCCTGGCAGACCAGACCCTGATCTCCCGGGAAATCGAATCCGGCAAACTGGTGGTGCCTTTTGATATCCCGCTCGATACCAAGAAAGCCTTTTACCTGGTTTACCGGAAACACCGGCCGCTCACCAAAGGCATGGAGGCATTCAGGAACTGGTTGATGGATGAGTTGCAGGACAAAGGCACGGATTAGTGGCTGTAGCCAAGCTATGTGGCTTTTCGGGTTGCCTGGAGTGTCAGGCGCATTCGCCAAACCTCTTGCCCGTTGCCTTCTGAAAGTGGCGGGTGAACGTACGCCGGCTCATGTTGGTGCGGGTGCATATTCCGGCCCATCGTGACCGCTCAGAGTACAAAACCGACTCCAGCGTGATGGCCGTGTACAAATCGGTCACGATCCCCGGAATGACCGGTCACGTTTGCCGGAATACGCAATGGATGCCAATCGATCCAATTCACCCTTCCTTATTGAAGCTGGTTTGGGTCTAACTAACTGGAAATTCTACAAAATTTAAGTGCCTGTTAATCTAGTTTTGAATGGTTGGTAAAAAATACCCCTAAAACCAAGTAAAAACCATTGCTTGTACGGGTGTTAGTGCCTAGTATTTGGTCAGGGTGGGAATCTCCTTGGCTGTATTCCCAAACTTCCTTGGATGGAGAACAAAAACAATGTCCTTACATAAAAGACCAACCGGCGGTGAACAGCCGTCTATGTTGGGCGCGTTGAAGTTTCGCGTACCCTTCGTGCACTACAAAATTGAGATACCCGACATACTTCAGGGCGCCATATTGTGTGTTGTCCCGTTGAGTATCACGGCACTGATGACTTCGGTCCTGGGGATTCCATTCGAGATCGCAGTGGCTTTTGTTCTGCTCAACAACATGCTTTATCTGGTTCATACACATTTCGGTGATCCAACAGTTGCCGGCTGGATAACGGCGGGTATTCCGCTCTATATCGCATTCCTGACGGGCTACCCAGAGGGAGAAGCCAGAATATTGGCATTAATTGCATTGCAGATAACGGTTGCGGTGATCTTCCTCGGGCTCGGAGTATTCAAAGGCGCTGATGCTCTGGTCAGAAAAATGCCGGCCTCATTGAAGTCAGGAATCCTGATTGGCGCTGGTATCTCTGCCATCATGGGCGAATTCGGTGCTGATGGTCGGGTGTGGACCATGCCGATTACCATTCTGACGGGTGCTGTGCTCGGGTTCTTTATGCTGTTCTCTGAAACGGCTGGCCCACTGCGTGCCCGCTACGGTTTTTTCAGATTTGTCGCCCAGTATGGGATAGCAGTGCCATTTCTGGTTGCCTATGTATTTGGCATCATCATCGGTGAGGTAGATGCTCCGGTCATTGAGTGGGGATTCACTACGATCCCAATGGGCACCATCCTTCAGGACTACAGTGTGTTCGGGTTGGGCATGCCGCCACTTCAATACTTCATTGATGCTATCCCTCTGGCCCTGGCTGCTTACATCATTGCTTTTGGCGATATCCTGGTGATGGACTCTCTGTTCAAAAACGCGGATGCCGTACGCAAAGATGAGAAACTGGTATTCAGCCCCCGCCGCAATAGCATCATTGTCGGTATTCGTAATTTTGTACACGCCATTTTTGCGCCTTTCATCAGCTTGTCGGGGCCGGCCTGGACTGGTGGTCAAGCCCTGGTGATTAACCGTTATATGAACAACCCTCGCAAGGTAATGGATAGCTATTGGGGTGGTGCAACAAGCCTTTACTGGGGTATGACCATTGCCATTGTGTTGGTTCCGGTTGTGACTCTGTTCAAACCGGGCCTGAACATCGGCATGGCTTTGACACTGCTGATTCAGGGTTACCTGTGTGGATACCTGGCGATCGAAATGCTTGACCGTCAAACCAATCTAGAACGTGGGGTTGCTGTCATCGTGGGTGCTGTGCTCGCGGTACAAGGGGCTGCCTGGGGGTTGGGAGTTGGCCTGGTGCTTTGGTTCTTCCTGGAGAAAAACTGGTTTGCCGATGCGTATGAGGCTACCCACCACCATGATGATGAAATCTCAGAAGATGCAGTAACTGACCGAACCTGATGGTGGGTTTGTTCGCCCGTGAGAAAATAAGAGGTATCTGAAATGGAAAACATGTTTGAGCTTGGGCTCGACAAAGCAGAGGCAAATTACACGCCTCTGACGCCGATCACCTTTATTCAGCGAACGGCACTTGCGCATCCATCAAGGACGGCGGTTATTCATGGTGATCTCCGTCGGTCTTGGGCAGAGACTTACCAGCGCTGTCTGAAGATGGCATCGGCACTGCGTAAGCTGGGGATTCGCAAAGGGGACACGGTGGCAGCCCTGCTGCCGAATATTCCAGAAATGTTGGAACTGCATTACGCCGTGCCAATGATTGGTGCGGTTCTGAATGCCCAGAACACCCGTCTTGACTCAAAAACGATGACTTTCATGTTGAATCATGGTCGGGCCAAAGTGTTCTTTACCGATAAGGAATACAGCGATCGTTCACGGGAAGCCCTGGCAGGCTGTGATGCCAAGCCAATTGTGGTGGATGTGGATGATCCTAACTTTGGGGGCGGTGAACTGATTGGCAAAATGACTTATGAGGATTTGCTTGCCAGTGGCGACGATGACTTTGAGTGGGAAATGCCTGATGACGAATGGCAGGCGATTGCCCTGAATTACACGTCTGGCACTACGGGGAACCCCAAGGGTGTTGTTTACCATCATCGCGGTGCCCATCTCAATGCGTTGAGCAACGTCATCGGATTCGGACTGCCTTCAGGGGCAGTCTATCTTTGGACATTGCCGATGTTTCATTGCAATGGTTGGTGTTATCCGTGGGCCGTAACGGCCGCAGCAGGCACCCATGTGTGCCTGCGAGCCCCCCAACCTGAACCCGTGTTTGATGCTATTGCCCGACACGGAGTCACGCATTTCTGCGCAGCGCCGGTCGTGCTAAACATGTTGATCAACGCGCCCGATGATGTGAAGAAACCATTTAGTCAGACAGTAACTGCAGCTACCGGCGGCGCAGCGCCACCTGCTGCAACCATTGAAGCGATGGAGGCGATGGGTATCAATGTTGTGCACCTCTATGGCCTGACTGAAACCTATGGCCCAAGCCTGATCTGTGAATTCCAGGACGAATGGCACACTCTTGATAGCAAAAAGAAAGCTGCAAAGATGGCTCGTCAGGGCATTCTCTCGTTGTCTATGGCAGATATGATGGTAGCCGACCCCCATACTCTACAACCGGTCGCCAAGGACGGGGTTTCCATTGGCGAGCTGTTTGTTCGAGGTAATTCGGTGATGAAGGGGTACCTGAATAACCCGGAAGAGACCGCCAAAGCCCTTAAAGGTGGCTGGTTCCATACCGGAGATCTTGGAGTATGGCATGCCGACGGCTACGTTGAGATCAAGGATCGCTCAAAGGACATCATAATATCGGGCGGTGAGAACATTTCGACTCTGGAAGTCGAGAGCACGCTTTACGATCACCCTGCGGTTCTGGAAGCGGCCGTTGTCGCTGCACCTGATGATCATTGGGGGGAAATTCCCTGTGCCTTTATTACTCTGAAGTCGGGGAATGATGGCCTGACGGCAGATGACATCGTGGCACATTGCCGAGCGAATCTGGCTGGGTTCAAGGTACCAAAGAAGGTGATCTTTTCGGATGAGTTGCCAAAAACCTCAACCGGTAAGCTTCAGAAACATGTACTGAGGAGTCAGCTGTCAGCGTAGTGGTGGGCTGGTTTTGACGCTGTAGCTATGTTCCCCCGAACGAAAGCCGGGGGCTTTTTTTAGTCAAAAAAAGCCCGGGGTTAACCGGGCTATAGCAGAGTGACCTGTCTAGATCGCAAATCCACCGAGCTTGGTTTCCAGGTATTCCTTAATGCCTTCCTGAGCCCCTTCACGTCCAAGGCCACTATTTTTCATGCCACCAAAGGGTGCCGCAGCGCTGGTTGGGTTAATGTCATTGATGCCGATAATGCCGAAGTCCAACGCCTCAAAAGCACGCATCGCTGTAGCCAAATTGTTGCTGTAGATGTAGGCAGCGAGGCCATAGTCTGTATCGTTGGCCATAGCAATGACGTCATCTTCTGAACGGTAGGTAATGACGGGGGCAACCGGTCCGAACGTTTCTTCCCGATAAATTTTCATGGCGGGTGTAATGCCAGACAGCACAGTAGGGGCGTAGAAGTAGCCGTCTGACAGGCCCCTTTCCATTAGTCGCTCGCCACCTGTTTCGATCTTTGCACCTCGTGAAACGGCATCCTTAACCTGGCTATCCACTTTCTGTATGGCCAGTTCATTGATTAGTGGCCCAACTCCCGTGCCCTCAGACATGCCATTACCTGCAACCAAACGGCTGGCGCGGTTGGTCAGTTCCCGGATAAACGGTTCCAGATGGTCTTCGTGTACAAAAATTCGGTTCGGGCTTATACAGGCTTGCCCGGTATTGAGAAACTTAACGAGCGACAAGCCTTTGGCGGCATGCACAGGGTCTGCATCGGGGAAAACGATTGCAGGGGCGTGCCCGCCCAACTCCATGGACACCCGCTTCATGTTTGCTGCTGCGAGGGCATTCAGCTCCTTACCAACCGGAGTGGATCCAGTAAAGGTCAGTTTGCGGATACGCGGATCGGTACAGAAGGCTTCGCCAACTCTGGCAGGATTCTGCACAGTAAGTAGGTTAATCACACCTGGAGGAAAGCCGGCTTCGGCAAAGATTTCCATCATCGCTTTGGCGCACAATGGTGTGCTTTCAGCCGGCTTCAGGATGACCGTACAACCTGCAGCGAGGGCCGGAGCCAGCTTGCGGGTTATCATTGAAATCGGATAGTTCCAGGGTGTGATTGCGCCAACCACGCCGACGGGAGCTTTCTGCACAAGGAATCGCTGGTTCTCGCGGGCCGAGGGAATAGCCTGGCCATACATACGCTTGGCTTCTTCGGCAAACCAGAGCAGGAAGTCGGCGCCGTACTGGACTTCGTTGAGGGACGCTTTCAGTGGTTTTCCCTGTTCGCGGGTCATTAGTTCAGCCAGCTGACGCTTCTGACGTAACATCAACTCCCAGGCACGATAGAGGAGCTGAGATCGCTGATAGGCGGTTGTTTTCCTCCAATCCCTGAAAGCAAAATCGGCGGCCGAAAGGGCCGCCTCGATATCCTGATCTGTGCAGTCCGGCACCTGGCCGATTATTTCACCGGTCGCAGGGTTCGTGACCGGGAATTCAGGCCGTCCGGTCAGCCATTCTCCATTGATGTACATGAAGTCTTCTCCTCCTGAACGTAGTTAGAATTCATCCTCAGGGAGCGCCATTATGGCTTCGTCTCCGGCTCGTAGTGAGATTAGATAGCCAGAGCTTCGAGGTAGAATGTGGTCAATAAAGAAATTGGTGGTCGCCAGCCTGGATTTGGCAAAGTCTTCCTGTGATTGCGATCTCTCTCCGGCTACATTGGCCGCTTTCACCATCAACCATGCTGCAGTCACCGTAGAGCTCAGCATCAGGTAATTAAATGCCGCTGCGCCGGCAAATTGTTCATCTTCGCTGTGTTCGAGAACCGTTCTGGTCGCATCTTCAAGGAAGGCGACAGCCTGGCCAAACCGCGCCTGGCGTTCAGCGCTCAGCGTGGTGTGCGTTTGTTGTAGCCCCGTATACGGGCGCATATCATCGATCAACTCAGCCATGGCCTTGCCTTGATCCCGAACGGTCTTCCGGCCGATAAGGTCTATTGCCTGAATGCCATTGGTACCCTCATAAATCGGGAGGATTCTGGCATCGCGATAGTGCTGTGCAACACCTGTTTCTTCTATGAACCCCATACCTCCGTGGCACTGTATGGCCAGCGATGTTACTTCCTGGGCAATTTCCGTGCACCAGCCCTTGACCAGCGGAGTCAGAAGATCAGCACGTCGCTTGAAGCGGTCACGGATATCGTCGGGCAGGTCCCGCGCGTTTGCATAGTCAACAGCTACACAGCCGGTGTAAGCGAGGGCGCGGGCAGCCTCCGTCAGCGTTTTCATCGTCATCATCATCCGGCGTACATCCGGGTGACGAATGATCGGCGACGCTCCCCGCTCCCCGGGTGCGGTGCCCTGGGTTCGCTCGAAGGTGTACGCCCGTGCTTGCTGGTAAGCACGTTCCGAAATGGATACGCCTTGGAGTCCCACCGTAAGGCGGGCATTGTTCATCATAGTGAACATGCAAGCGAGGCCCCGGTTTTCTTCGCCAACCAGATAGCCAATGGCGCCTTCGTTGTCTCCGTAACTCATCACGCAGGTCGGGCTGGCATGAATGCCAAGCTTGTGCTCCAGCGACACCGCTTTGCAATCGTTGCGTTGTCCAGGTTCGCCATTGGCGTCTGGAAGATATTTGGGGACGGCAAACAGCGAAATGCCTTTAACGCCCGGAGGAGCATCGGGCAGTCGTGCGAGCACCAGATGGACGATGTTCTCCGCCATGTCGTGCTCACCCCAGGTGATGAATATCTTCTGGCCTTTAATCCGGTAAGCATCGCCGTCCGGGCGAGCTTGTGTTCGTATGCCCGAAAGGTCGGAACCGGACTGTGGTTCGGTCAGGTTCATGGTGCCGGTCCACTGGCCTGATATCATTTTGGGTAACAATTTCCGCCGGAGCGTTTCGCTGGCATTCTCAGAAAGCGCCTCGACGGCGCCCTGAGACAGCAAAGGACAGAGCCCCCAGGCCATGTTGGCGGCGTGCCACATTTCCTGAACAGGTATGGCCAGCGAAAATGGAAGGCCCTGACCACCTAATTCAGGGTCGAACTGAAGGCTGGCCCAACCGCTTTCAGCGTATTGCTGATACGCTTCCCGAAAGCCCGCGGGGGTCGCCACACGGTGTTCGCCATCCAGTCGAACACCGGTTCTGTCTCCGCTTTCATTGGTGGGCGCAATCACTGAGCCGGCAAAACGGGCAGCCTCTTCAAGAATGGCTGCGACCACATCGTCGCTGGCATCTTCGTAACCACAGGCTTTGGCCATTTCTGAAAAACCGGCTACCTGTTGCAGGGTGAAGGCCATTTCACGGGTGGGTGCTCTGTACTCTGTCATGGTCTGCTCCCTTAGCTCATGTACTGGCCGCCGTTGACCGACATGTTGGTGCCGGTTACGAATCCTGCGTCATCAGCGGTCAGAAACGCGACTGCCCGGGCAATGTCTTCTGGCTGACCAAGCCTGCCAACCGGAATGCCCGCCACAATGTTGTTGAGTACATTCTCTGGTACCTGACGGACCATAGGTGTGTCGATGTACCCTGGTGAAACCGAATTAGCAGTGACTCCTTTGCGGGCGCCTTCCAGTGCGATGGACTTGGTAAATCCGTAGATGCCAGCCTTGGTTGCTGCATAGTTTGACTGTCCGAACTGGCCTTTTTCGCCGTTGAGGGAAGACACATTCACGATCCGGCCAAAGCCGCGTTCGCACATGCCTTCGAAAACCTGACGGCACATGTTGAACATGGAGTTCAGGTTGACGTTGATCACCTGATTCCATTGCTCCGGTTGCATCTTTTTTAAAGGGGCGTCGTTGGTGATTCCGGCGTTGTTGACAAGAATGTCAATTGGGCCCTGTTCCTTTTCAACGGCTTGAACAAAAGACTGGCAATGCTCGAAGTCGGTAACATCCAGAGGATAGATGACAACTTCGATACCCTCGTTGCTTAGATCGGCTTGCCATTGTTTGGCCTGAGCAGTGAAGTCTTCACCTGGCAAGTGGGTGCCGACAACAGTTCGACCCTGACTGGCCAGCGCTTTACACATGGCAGTGCCCAGACCACCGGTTGCGCCAGTTACTACAGCGATACGATTAGACATTGTGTTCTCCTTTTTCGGGTTATTTACTTCAAGAGTTTTTTGATGGCAGGCGACTGGGAAACAGTGCCTGCCGTAGTGTAGTGCTGGCTCCGGTGAACGATTTTAGGGAGCTCGTAGAGATAGTTAACCATCAGCCCTGCGGACTGTTTCAGGCCTTTTTCTGAGGTGTCTGCCATCCAGTTCAGTCGCGCTAACTGAGCACCATTGCTCAGGTGAAAATGCGCAACGGGGTCAATAGCGCGGCCGGAATCGGGCTTTGTTGACGTTAGGTAGGCCGCTGCCAGCTTTGTAAGGGCCTCCTGTTGTCCGCCGGTTGTGTCTACCAGATTGGAGCGAACCGGATCGCGGGGCGGGGGGAAGCTTAGCCATTGTTCACCTCCCGGCAGCTGTGCCAGTTCTTTTGCTGGGGTGCCGTCAAGCCAGCGGCAAAATCCTGGAATCGGTGACAAAGTGGCAAATTGTTTCAAGTGGGGGAATTCATCTCTAAGCTTTTTCACCACCTGTTTTATCAGGAAATTGCCGAAGCTTATCCCCGCCAATCCCCGCTGTGCATTGGAAATTGAATAGAAAATCGCAGTATCGGCCGCATCGATATCCTGTATCGGAGCATTTTCGTCCAGAAGTTTCTGAACATTGCCTGCCAGCCCGTTAACCAGCGCAACTTCAACGAATATCAGGGGCTCTTCCGGCATGTTGGGGTGAATGAAGGCAAAGCATCGCCGATCCGAATCGAGCCGGTTCTTGAGGTCATTCCAGCTCTGGATGGCGTGAACTGCCTCATAGGCAATGAGTTTTTCAAGCATTGCTGCGCTGGAGTTCCAGCTGATTTCTTCAAGCTGGAGAAGCCCTACATCAAACCAGGTGGCCAGGAGGTTGCGAAGGTCCGTCTCCAGTGGTTTCAGGGCAGGGTAATCCTTGCAAAAAGTGAGCAGCTCATCTCGCATGTCGACCAGAAACTTGACGCCTGAAGGAACGCCATTGAATTGTTTGAGCAAAGCCGTGCGGCTCGGTTCTAATGCTTTGCGTAGGGCCTGTGCTGCTAAGGTTTTCTGTCCGGAGTCAGCGCTCTGCCACTGCCTGATGGCGTTTTCGACGCTGCTTTCGTTCACCCCGTACTGCTCGGCGAGCAATCCCAGAAAACGTATCTTCCCTGCTCTTGATAGCTTCAGGTAGGCGCGCCCAAGCATTGCCGCCCGGTTTCGAGCCTCAACTTGACCGCCATTTTCTGAAAGGCAGTTGTCTATCCACTCCTGGACGATCGAAGCCTCGGCATCTGGAAGGTCTGCAGCAATGTTCATGATGTCGGCACCGCGCCGGCCAACGGATTCCAGCCCACCGGGAACCAGTTTCTTGAATGCGCGTTCGAAAATGCTTACGGGTTGGCTCTGCATACCCTTTCCTCTCTTGTACAAAAAGCAGTGTTGTCTTTGTTGTTGAAAGAAGGCTATCAGAGCATTCTCAAAAAACCAAGTAAAAATACTTGGTTTGTTGGTGGTAAACCATTATCGTTGTAGGTGCATGGATCAAATAGAGGAAAACACGATGCAAGAGCTACACGGTTACTATCTGGAAGACCTAAAAGTTGGAATGGAAGCGTTCTACGCGAAGACGATTACTGAAGCAGATGTCGTGCTCTTCGCCGGTATCAGTGGTGATGACAATCCTGTGCATATCAACGTGGAGTACGCCAAAACCACACCGTTCAAGGAGCGTATTGTTCATGGCATGTTCAGCGCGGCCCTGATCTCGGCTGTTCTGGGAACGCGTCTGCCAGGGCCTGGTGCCATCTATATTGATCAGCAGATCAAGTTCAAGGCACCAGTGCACATCGGAGACACGGTCGTGGCTTCCGCCAAAGTCGTCGAGATCAATGAAGAGCGTCGTCGGGTAAAACTCGAAACGGTATGCAAGGTGGGTGACAAAGTGGTTGCTGAGGGTTTTGCCACCAATATGGTCGACCGCCGTCCGGCTTAAGAACAGGAGGTGTCAAATGATGATGGATAAAGAGCGCGCCATTGTTGCGGTCATTGATGTTCAGGCTCGCTTATTGGCGGGTGTTCACGAGAATGAGCAGCTTGTTCGGAACTGCAGTTGGCTGGTCAGGTTGGCGAGTCTGATGGGGGTCCCCGTGATTGGCTCTGAGCAATATCCTGACGGCGTGGGGCATACCGAGGAAAGCCTGCGGGAACTGGTTGGCGTCGACAATATTTACGGCAAAACGTTCTTTTCCTGTATCGACGACCCTGAGTTTGAAAAGGCGTTTCAGGATCATGGTCGCAAGCAGGTTGTGCTGTGCGGAATGGAATCTCAGGCTTGCGTTATGCAGTCTGTGCTGAGGTTGTTGGAGAAAGGCCTGGACGTGTTTGTCGTGGCTGACGCCATCTCCGCCCGAAACCCCTTCGATACCGACATCGCCTTGCGCCGGATGGAGCAGGCCGGAGCCAGAATAGTCACCAGAGAGATGGTCGGCTTTGAATGGCTGCGACGGTCTGACGCTCCGGAATTCAAGACGTTCAGCAAAGAGTTCCTTAGGTAGAGGGTTCGGGGCTCTGCGGCCGTATGGCCACGGGCCCCGGAGATCGTCAGAATAGGCTCCTGTGAGGCAACCACGGCTGGGAGAACCTGCTGAAAATGAAAACTCGAACGCCGGAAGAAGGGCTTACGGCCCTGACAGATGATGCTGAGCGCAATCGGCTCCTGGCCGAGATGGCAGAACAGTCTACGGATATGATTTCTCGGCATACCCCGGAGGATTGGCGGTTTATCTATGTTTCTCCGGCCGTCACCCACTTGCTGGGCTATAGTGTTGAAGAGATTGTCGGCATGTCTGCTTATGATCTCTACCACCCTGATGATGTGGAAGATTTCAGGTTGCGGGCGCCTACGGTGAATTATGATCGGGGCCTGTATACGCATACCTATCGTTTTCGCTGCAAGGATGGCCACTACACTTGGCTGGAAAGCACCAGTCGTACCATCCGTGACCCGCAGACAAACGAGATTAGTGAAATTCTGGTGGTTTCGCGGGATGCTACCCATCGAATCAAAGCCGATAAGGCAAACCGGCGCCTTGCCCGTGTTCTGGAGAGTACCCAAGATCTTGTGATCTTTCTGAACCTGGACCTTACCGTTTCTCACCTAAATGAAGTCGCTAGAATGGCGCTGCAGTTGGAGCAAACTGACTACAGTTCGTTTCCGTTGTCCTGGTTTGTTACCGAAAAGGGGCATGCTCAGTTGATGGATGAGGGTATTCCCGCAGCCCGGCGTTCCGGAAACTGGCGCGGTGAGCTGGATATGCGGAGTCTCAAAGGTCGTCGTATCCCTGTCATGCTGGAACTGTTGGCGCACCGCTCGCTTCATGGCGATATTGAGTACTTTTCTCTGGTGGCTCATGACCTCACAGAGAAGAAGGCGGCAGAGGAGCAGCTTAAGCAATACCAGGCGGATATCGACCATGCCAGCCGACTGGTGACAATGGGGGAACTGGCTTCGAGTCTGGCCCATGAACTGAACCAGCCCTTGTCGGCTGTGGTTAATTACTTGCGTGGGGTTGAACGGCGCTTTGCCGGTCAGGAAAGGATCACCTGGAGCGACCTGGAGCTTCCGATCAGCCGAAGCATACGCACGGCACTCAGGGCTGGTGAAATTATTCATCGGATGATGGACTTTACTCGTAAGCAAGAGCCCGTCATCTCTGACCTTGATCTCTCGGAATTGATACAAGAGATGGTGGACTTCTGTGAGTCGACTGCGGAGCGGCATCATGTGCGTGTAGTTTGTCAGGTGCCGGCGGGGTTACCGTTGGTTCGTGGTGACCGTGTCCAACTGGAGCAGGTTTTGTTGAACTTGATTGTTAATGCAATCGAAGCTAGCGCCTATGATTGTGAAGAGCCCTTTGCGACAGTGAGAGTTAAGGCAGACGATCAAGTGCCGGGGCACGTATGCGTGAGGGTTGAGGATCAGGGCGGTGGGATTTCGGAAGCCGACCTGCCGCGCCTTTTTGATCGTTTCTTCTCAACAAAGCAATCTGGCCTTGGAATGGGGCTGGCCATAAGCCGTACATTGGTAGAGAATCTTGGTGGCGAGTTATGGGCTGAAAATTTGCCTGAACGGGGCGCCCGCTTTTCTTTCACCTTAGATACTGCTGACTGACACTATGACTGCGAACACCGACTCTCAAACAGTATTTGTCATTGACGACGACGCTGATGTAAGAGATTCCTTGAAATGGTTGCTTGAGTCCGTCGGGTTGAAGGTTCGGGCGTTTGAAAATGCCCTGGAATTTTTTGACCAAGCTGATGTGAACCAAAGCGGGTGCATCGTAATGGATGTCCGTATGCCTGGGCTCAGTGGGATTAATGCCCAGAAGAAGCTGCCGGAGCACAACATTGAGTTGCCCGTTATCATGATCTCAGCCCACGGAAATGTGGACATGGCGGTAACTGCGCTCACGCAGGGAGCCCTGACCTTTATCGAGAAGCCCTTCGATGACCAGGTGCTGATTGATCATGTGCACAATGCCCTTGAGAAAGATCGAGTACGCCGATTCTGGCAGGATTCGCAGATACGCATGCGTGAGCACTATGAGAGCCTAACCCGAAGGGAGCGTCAGGTTCTGGAGCTCATTGTGAAGGGGCTTTCTAACCAGGAGGCCGCAGACGAGTTGCAAATCAACCGGAAAACCGTTGAAGGCCATCGTGCCAATATGATGGCAAAGATGCAGGTAGATTCGTTTGCGGAGTTGGTTCAGGTGGCAATTGCTTTGGGGTTGCTTCCGGGTTTTAACGCGACGGGATAACCCCGAGCCAGGTTGCAGCCGGTTGCCCTGAGGCTCTCTATCTGCAAGGTCAGTCGACAAAAAAAACCAAAATCAAGTATAAACCCTCAAATATTAAAAACAAACCAGGTATTTGTATTTGGTTATTCTGTGTGCTTTGATTCCTGAATAACAAATAGGAGTCGCACATGAATTCTGCACGCTTGGCAAAAGGCACGCTCACCAGTACACATTGGGGTACTTATCGGGTCCATACTGACAACGGGGTTGTAACCGCCATCAACAGTTTCGAAAAGGATCCTGACCCCTCCCCAATTGGACAGGGGATTGTCGATGTGCTCGATGGCCCGTTAAGAATTAAAAAGCCAATGGTACGTAAAGGTTGGCTGGAAAAGGGGCCGACATTCCCTATGCCGGCCACCTGTCGCTCAGCGGCACACTCTGGAGCTGGAACGCCGATACGATGACCGGCTTTGGTGCTCACATCGGTGTTTTTGGGCCTGAGAGTGGTGCCGAGTCGGTTCAGAAATGGGTGCACAAAGCCACTGGAAGCGACAAGCCGCAAGGGTGGGGGAATCAGCTTGGAACCGACGTGGTAGGTGGCATTCAGGCTGCGCATGGCCGAAAACTGTTGCAAGCCGGGCAGGGCGGCAACATTGAACAGCGTGTGTCGGTTATTGGGTCCGCGCTACTGTCGAGTTTTCGAACCTCCGTCAAAACCGGGTTGGTCTGGCAGCTTGGCAGACATCTTCCTATGAATTTTGTGCCGGACTACGCTGGCACCTCTTCAACCATCGCTTTGCCGGGTTCGTTTAACGATTCAGGCAGTAGCTGGTCCGTGTATGTAGGGCTGGGCGTTGAGTATCTAGGCTACTCCTACATCGACGACAACGCGGGGGCTTACCGCTTCGACGAAGGGCCGTTGATCGGTCAGCTCGGCCTGGGTGCTACCTGGCAGTGGGATCACCTGCTGGCCTCTGTCACACTGCGTGCCACGACTAGCGAAGACGAGCGTCATAAAGACAACTTCAGCTTTGGGACGTTGTCAGTCTCTTGGGCAATATAGAACTGTCGGTTTTGACCGTTGCTTACGGGATGTGGTGGCGGCTTGTTCTCGCTGTTAAACAAAAGCGAACACTCGAGACAGGGCTTTGCTTCAGGTGCTGTTGGCGCCCAAATGCGCATAGCCATGAGGGAATCAGTGAGTCCTACATTTGCACTAGTACGTCGATTTCAGATAGCGACTACATCATGTTCTTACCGGGTTCGCTGCTATTCACTCCTCCGGAAAGGGCGCATCGGATGACAAAAGGTGGTTTCTAGCCAGCCTTGCTTGCATGTGCCTGGATCGGAAAGCTTGAAAAGCTGACGAACCAAAAATGGACTTTTCTGTTAAGAATTAGTGGACGGGTGTGGACACTTTCATTGGCTCACATGCTCAAGAAATTGTTGCTGAGCCTGAATGTCCTCTTTGCGATCTGCCGGGCAGGGTGGGTTCAAGGCGACGTAAGTGTTGGAGCAATTTTATTTTCTGAATTCTGTTGTAGTTTTATGGGCAGCGCCCGCATGTACTGCCAGAGCCGCCCGGTTCGCTGGTAGACTCAGACCTTGCCAGTGAGCTTCATGAAATCCCTGAGAATGCTTCCAACCCGGCCGGAATACTCAGGATCTCTCTTGGAGATTTCGTCGATCACCTCCAGAGATTTCGAGCGAATCATTGCCACGGAGTCCTTGTTCATCTGAACGATTTCTCCCTTATGTTTGGTCTGGAAGTCCTGCATGCGTTGCAGATCCCTAATCATGAACATGCCGGCGGCCTCAAGGTGAGTGGCGAGAACTGCATCCTCGATCACCTTTTTGAAATCTGTCCCGAGATTCTTCCACGCTCTCAGAGAGACGAAGACTTCACTGTTCTGATGAGAGGCTAGGTTGGGTTGAATGATGTATTTGTTCACTTCCTGCAGGTTCATGCCCCATCCTGCGGAGACACCGCCCCAGTGTGCGCCATCCACTACGCCGGTTTGTAGGGCCTGATACAGTTCCCCGCCACTAATAGAAACGGGCGCTGCTCCCATCTTCTCGAAGACCTGAGCTGATGTGCCGTTGGAGCGAACCTTGAACCCCTCAAAGTCTTTTGGGGATTCTAGACGTTTGTTGCTGTACAGAGCGGTACCGCCATTCGAGATGGGGCCTACTTGGTAAACTCCACGCGTTGCGTAGGCCTCTCGAATAACCTTCAGGGCTCCCATGTCGTGCAGGAAAAACTGCATTTCCTCGATCGAATCCCAGGTTCCGAAGTTTCCGGTCAGATGGCCGGCAACGGGAATGTCGCCTACCCAGTACGCCGGGTAAATGAGGGCGCCGTCGAGCGTGCCGCGGCGGACACCCCGCAGAACGTCTCCCGTCGAGACGATGGAGTTGGGTTGGTGGGTTTCAATCTCAAGTTCGCCATTTGTCGCTTCCTGGATGCGGCGAGCAAGTCCGTTGAAAATCGGGTCGTAATACCAGTTTCCGGTTGGCCAATGCGTCTGGAATTTCCATTTGATTTTCTTGTTGGGCGATGCAATCACGGCCGGGGCCGAAAGGCCTGCGGCGGCAACAGTCACGGCGGCAGCCGAACCTTTGGTGAGAAACGCGCGGCGATTTATTGTCTTTGTATTTTTCATATCACTCTCTTTCGCTGTGTAGTCAGGATTTAGTGAGTAGTCTTACGCCGTCCGTCAGGATGGACGGAAACGCAAGGAGGAAAACACCGAACAGAATCATCAGGACGACATAGGGAAACACACTTCTGTAGAGGTCCAGAATCGAGGTTTGAGGGCTCAGGGTCTTGAGGTAAAAAATGTTGTAGCCGAATGGCGGCGATATGTAGCCAACGCAGAGGTTGAGCTGGAAGATCACCGCGAACCAGATGGGATCGAACCCCAGCTGTGTGACCACGGGCATGAAGATGGGCATCACCAGCAGAATGATGCCAATGGGGTCCAGAAACATGCCAAGAATGAATCCGGCCACTTGCATGATGAGAATGAGCAGCCAGGGGGAGATGTCGAGAGACAGCAGGAATGACTGAATAAAGTCGATGCCGTTGGCGGCGGAATACACTGACACAAATGCACTGGCGCCAAAGATGATCCACAGGACCATACCGCTCATGGTGGCGGTGGAGTAGCTGACCTCTTTCAGAAAGTCCCAGTTAAGCTCGCCCCTTATGGCAATCGCGATCAGCACGGCGGCCGCGCCAACAGCGGCCGCTTCGGTTGGCGTTGCGATGCCCAGAAAGATGGAGAGCAACACGACGGAAATAATGCCGACAGGGAGAATCACCGCCCGAAGAGAGTGGATCTTTTCGGCCAGTGGAACACTTTCGGTGGCCGCCGGGGCCTTTTCGGGCTGCAGGTTCGCTTTGATGATGACGTACGCTAGGATCACCGCCAGCATGCCCAGCCCGGCGATCAGGCCGCCCATAAAGAGCTTGCCGATTGACAGCCCGGTACTCATACCAATGACGATCAGGGTAATGGAGGGAGGAATCAGGATGCCGAGGGTGCCCGCTGCGCCGATGGTACCGAGCACGAATTTTTTATCGTAGCCATGCTTATCCATGGCCGGCATGCCTACCATGCCGGTGGTCAGGGTCGAGGCGGCACAACTGCCGGTCATCGCTGACAGGAGCGAGGCGAATCCTGTGGTGCCGACCAGAAGCCCGCCGTTCACCTTGCCCGACCAGAGATGGAAGGCGAGATAAAGGTCTGACGCTATCTTCGATTTGCCCAGTGAGATCCCCATCATCACAAACAGAGGGATGGCCGCCAGTGAAATTGACCACATGCTGGCGAAGGTTGCAGACAGGATGGGAAACAGACCGTTCAGACCGTTCATGATCACCACGAAGATGACCGCAACCGACCCCAGCGCGAACGCCAGTGATACGCCTGCCAGGATGAAAACGAGCAGCAGTCCGAACATCCCAGCGGTTAGTAGTTCAGGTGACATGGCTTACCCTTCAGTTTTTTGCTTTTGTTTTGGTTTTATGAACTCAAGGCTTGATGCGATGATGCCGCTTAGCCCCTGCAGGAGAATCAGGGCGCTCCCGACAAAGAGTGCAAGATGGACAGGCCACATGGGGTGGCGCAGGGCGCTGTCGTCTACCTCATTGAAATCCCAGGCGTCCATGAAATAGAACCAGGCCTCGTAGGTGAGCGCCAGGGTCCAGGTCACCAGAGCCACGTAGTTGAGGGTGTCGGCAAAGGCATTCCAGCGGGGGGACCGGGTGTTTAGCAGAATGTCGACCCGAACGTGCCCGCCTTTGATCAGGGTATAGGCACCGATCAGGATGAAGTAGCCCGCAAAAATGCGCTGGGTGTAGCCCGGAGCCCACACCGACGGAGCGTTGAAGGCATACCTCGCGATAACCTCATAGATGACGATGGCCATGCCAATGAACACGGCAAAGCTGCAGAGCTTCCCGATAGCCAGATTGAATGATTCAATGATTCTGAGAGGGTTCATGGCGTTCTCTGTTGTTGTGTTGAGATCACGACCGCACCACGATCAGCGGGCGTTAGGCCCACTGATACCGGGTAAAGTTCTCCCGAAGGGTCTTTTTGCTCACTTTCCCCGTGGCGGTATGGGGCAGGGTTTCCACAAACTCGCAGGCATTGGGGATCCACCACTTGGGTACCTTGCCGTCCAGGTAGTGCAGGAGCTCTGCCGGTTCCAGGGTGGGATAATGCTCATCGGGGACCACCACGAGCAGTGGGCGCTCACTCCAGTGCTGGTGGGCAACGCCAATCACCACGGCTTCGCGGACCCCGGGGTGAGACATAATGACATTTTCGATTTCGATTGAACTGATCCATTCACCGCCGGACTTGATCACGTCCTTAACCCGGTCGGTAATGCGCATGTAGCCGGAAGGGTCGATCGTGGCGACATCCCCGGTATTGAACCAGTCGTGTTCCTGAGGTTTGCCATAGTAAGTGCTGCAAGCCCACGGACCACGAATCTCAAGAACCCCGGTTGTTTCTCCATCATGAGGCAGGCTGTTTCCATCTTCATCCACAATGCGCATCTGAATGCCGAACAAAGGGCGGCCGGATTTCAGGCGCTGGTCGTCTCGGACAGCCTCCTCAAGCTGGTCGTGGCCCGGCAGATAGCGGTTGTAGCTACCGATGGGGCTGAGTTCCGTCATGCCCCAGCCGTTCTCCAGCCGGACACCGTGCTGGTCCATATCGTGGTAGAGCTGGAGCGCGCCTGCAGCACCCCCGATAACCCCTCTGGACAAGCTCGGAATGCGGGTGCCCGACGTGTTCAGGTACTGATTGATGCCATTCCAGAGCGTTGGCACGCCGAGTGAAAACGTCACCTGCTCACAATTGATGAGGTCGGTCATGGCCGAGGCATCGGCCACGTGGGGGCCGGGGAGCACCAGAGCCGCACCAGCCATGGGCGCGCTATAGGGCATACACCAGGCGTTGACATGAAACATGGGCACCAAGGGCATGACAACGTCTTCAGACGTGAGCCCGATGTGACTGGCCATGTTCTGGGACATGCACTGTAAGACGATGCTTCGGTGGCTGCCGAGGACGCCTTTGGGATCGCCAGTGGTCCCAGAGGTGTAGCATAGGTTGCTGGCCCGGTTTTCGTCCAGATCGGGCCAGTCGTACGTGTCTTGTTCCCGGCTGAGCAAGCTCTCATAAGCCAGCAGGTTCGGAAGCGAACTTTTTGGCAGCTCGCTGGCCGGGCAAAGAGCAATCCAGTGCCTGACGGTTGGCAGATGCGGCTGAAGCGATTCCATCATGGGAATGAATTCAGGGTCGATGAACAGAGCTTCATCCTGGGCATCGTTGATGATGAAACGCACCTGTTCCGGAAACAGTTTTGGGTTGACCGTGTGGCAGATCCGGCCAGTGCAGGGAATGGCATAGTGCAATTCGAAATGCCGGTGGTCGTTCCAGGCCAGGGTGCCAACTCGGGCCTCTGAGCTCAGAGCCAGTCGGTCCAGGGCATGAGCCAGCCGGGCGACCCGTTCGAACGCCTCCAGGTAGGTCAGTCTGGAAAAACCGCCATCGGCCCGGCGGGAAACGAGTTTGGTATCTGCGGCAACCGTTGCTGCATGGGACATTATGCTTTTGATGTTCAGGGGAACATCCATCATCAAGCCTTTCAAGGCAGGCCTCCGGGTATTATTTCTTGTTGTATCGGTTGGTGCGAGCGTCTGCACTGGGTGCTCAAGGTGTTGGTACTGACGACATCAGCAGAATGCATGCCAATTCTGGCGCTGACCGGTTGCTGCAGCGCCTGGCGTGGTGGGAGGGCGTTTCGTGGTGACTGGGAAAACGGAAGCGGCGTTTCATAATTGAAACTGCCGTTTCAGTTTTTGGTCGGGCGTTTCAGGTTTGAGCCTGGCCCTGGGCGCGACGCAGTCGGCGCCAAAGGGTTGAGCGGCTGATCCCCAGAGCTTTGGCGGTTTTGTTCATGTCGCCGTTGTTGGCATCCAACGTCTCACGAATGAGCGAAACCTCGGCGGCCTTGCCGACGCTGTGCAGATTCTCCGTAGGCGTATGAGCTGCGGGTTGTTGACGGGCCTCTGCAGGGAAAAGCTCGGGAAACAGGGTGTGCAGGGGCTGGGGATTGTCCGGAAAACGGCTGAACAGGAAGGCCCGCTCGATTATGTTTTCCAGTTCGCGAATGTTGCCGTTCCACGGGTGGTTCAGTAACTGCGGCATCAGCGTGTTCAGCACCTCGTTTATGCCCTGTTCCTGGCGGGCATCGCCCTGAGCGAGGTTGCTGGCAATCAGATGGCTGAGCAACGCAATGTCGGAGCTCCTCTGGCGCAGCGAGGGTACCGGGATGTTCAGCACGTTAAGCCGATAGAACAGGTCTTCCCGGAACTGGTTACGGGCAATCTGTTGTTGCAGGTTACGGTGAGTGGCGGCGATAACGCGGATGTTGATCGGTGTGGGTTCTGAAGCGCCCAGCCTCAAGACCTGGCGCTCCTGCAAGACGCGCAGAAGGCGGGTTTGAAGGTGGATAGGCATGTCCCCGATTTCATCGAGGAAGATAGTGCCATTGTGAGCGGCTTCAAAAAGCCCGGGTTTGCCGCCTTTGCGACTGCCGGTAAAGGCGCCGTCGTCGTAACCAAACAGTTCGCTTTCCAGCAGCGTTTCTGGAAACGCCGCGCAGTTGATCGCCACAAACGGCATCGGCTGTCGTTCACTGGCGTTGTGAATGCTCTGTGCGAACAGTTCTTTCCCGGTGCCGCTTTCTCCGGTGATCAGCACAGTTGAATCGGAATGCGCATACAGTTTTGCCAGCTGCACAGCGTTCTGGAAGGTGGTGTCTTTGCCCGCCAGTTGCTCGAAGTCGTACTTGGCGATGAAATGTCTGGGGCGGCTCTGGGCGCGCAACCGGCGCTCGGTGCGTTGGATTTCACGGATTTCCTGGCAGGTCAGAATGGCTCCGTCTATCTGGCCGTTCTCCATAATGGGCAGAACCGAAATTGCCAGGCGTTGGCTGCCGACCGTGCTCAAGTGGCTTTCGATGGCGGTTCCCGACGTTAACACCCCATTGAGATCAATGTCGGGAAAATGCGTTTTGGCCTGATCGCCGATGGCAATGGACCGGAGCGGGTGCAGCAGTGTGTTCATGCTGTCGTTGACAGAGAACACCTTACCGGATGCATCCAGGGCAACCACGCCTTCGTTCATATGTTTGAGCACCGCGTGAATGCGGCGGTGGTTGTGGGCTTCTTCGGCCCGGCTGTGGCAAATGGCGAGTGCGTCGTCGAGCGTCAGACGAACGGCATTGGCGTTGATGGCAAACACGCCTTCTGCCCCGGCGGCTTCGGCAAGATCAACCACGGTGGGCGAGCCAATGATGACGCGAATGCCCTGATCCACAAAGTCCCGGACTTTTTCCCGGGCGTCTTGCAGCGAGGTATAGACGGCCTGGGAAATCTCGACGGTAAACAGCCCTGACATTTCCTCAAGCTCTTTCAGTGTCCGCTGGTGCGTGAGAATGCCAGCCTTGGTGCCTCGTTCTTTCGCCACATTCAGCGCCCGGATCAGGTCGTACTCACCCATTCTGAAGGACAGAATGGTGGTGGTGATGTGCTTGCGTAGAAACTCGGCGGAGGCGCCTGAGCAAATCAGAATGTCTGCGCCTTGTGTCTGTTCCAGGGCCTTGGCGGTGGACAGCAGTTTTTCGACCGAGGTCTCGACAATCTGAATATCCGCCTGCCGTTCATACCGGGGCAGGATTTCGTTCAGTGTTCGGGTCAGCTTGCTGGGTTGTCCGTCGAATGTCAGGTGGCTGATCAGCACCGCGATGCGGGGTTTGAGGGGTTCAGGAGCCATGTTGGGTTCTTATTTGATTGAAAGGTATGCCCTCATACTAACCGCAATCCATTCAGTTCAGAAGTGAAATGAAATGTTTCATTGTTGAGAGATAGGGCGAGGCGTTGTTTTCTTGATGAAATGGGGTTTTCTTCAACTGATTGATATTACATAATTTATTTTTCTGAAATTTGTTGGCCCGCCGTTTGCTTTTGGTGCTGAGGAATCACGCTTTGTGAAATCACAGCAGCAAAAGAGAGCGTTTCATGAATGTTGCACTGAGAGAATCAGATTCGCAGTCCCCTCTCGACGGTGACTGCTGGGGGTGGCAGAAAAAGCTGGAGAGCTATCTGACCCGCGTTATGCCGGGCAGTAACGTCGCGATTGTTGGTATGCAGCGGCTGTCCGGAGGTGCCATCCAGGAAAACTGGCTGCTGGACGTGCACATCGTTGGAGGCGAAAAGGCTGGAAAGCATCGGTGGGTATTGCGGACCGACGCCGAGTCTGCCGTTGACGTTAGTATGTCCCGCGCCCATGAGTTCGCCGTGCTGACAACCGTTCACGAAGCCGGGGTTGAAGTGCCCACCCCGTTCTGGCTCTGCACAGACCTCGGCGTGATTGGCCGGGAGTTTTTCGTGATGCAGGCGGTGGGTGGAACCGCCGCAGGCCACCGGCTGGTCAAAGACGACGTCCTGGTGCCCGACCGCCCCGCGCTTTGTCGCGATCTTGGCAGAAACCTTGCCCGGCTGCATGCCATCAAGCCACCGAGCCACACCCTCGACTTTTTGCCTGTCCCTGTGGCAGACCCCGCACAGGAACTGATCACGCAGTACCTGGGCTTTCTGGATGCGTTGCCCTGGAGTTTCCCTACCATTGAATGGGGGCTGCGCTGGCTTCAGCACAACAAATCGGCACCTGCAGAGGCGTGCCTCATTCATCGGGACTTTCGCACCGGAAACTACATGGTCGATCAGGGCAGAGTGTCTGGAATTCTCGACTGGGAGTTCACCGCCTGGGGAGACTGGCGTGAGGACCTTGGCTGGCTGACGGCTCGGTGCTGGCGCTTCGGGAAAAACGAGAATTTGGCGGGGGGTGTTGGCGCTTTGCGAGATGTAATGGCCGGGTATGCCGATATCTGCCCGCGAACGCTATCTGAGGATGAGCTTCGTTACTGGCAAGTTATGGCGCATGTTCGCTGGGCCATCATCGCGGTGCAACAAACGGAGCGACATTTGTCCGGGCAGCAGCATTCTCTGGAACTTGCGCTCACCGGGCGGCTGCTGCCAGAACTGGAAAACAACATTCTGCAATTGATGGGAGGGCGGGCATGAACCATCCAGACGCATCGGAGCTGCTGTCGGCGGCTCGTGAAACGTTGATGAAAGAGGTGTTTCCGTCTGTTCCGGAAAACCTGCACTACGAGATCCGGATGATTGCCAGCGCGATGGGGATTGCTGCCCGGGAGGCAGAGCAGCGCGAGGCGGCCACTCAAGAAGAGATATCGCTTTGCTCAAGGCTGTTGCCGGAGACGGTCGTTGTGGGAACAACGTCACAGGACGAGGCGCGCCGGGCACTGGCCCGTGCCATCCGGGCCGGGCAGTTTGATCAGGAAACACAGGGTTCGGCCTTACATGAGGCGTTGCAACAGATGGTTCTGAGCGCACTGAGGATCAGCAACCCAAGGCTGGCCAACACAAGCGCGGGGGAGGCCTGATGTCTGTCTCACTGCATCCTGCAGGCGGGCCGGTGCGCCGGCGTGTCTACCTCGTTCGGCACGGACATGTGAACTATTTTGACGAAGCCGGGCGCCCTCTGGACCCGAGGTCTGTGTCGCTGTCCGCTTCCGGAGAAGCTCAGGTGGCTGCGCTTGCAGACCTGCTCCAGGGCGAAACCTTCGACAGAGCCGTCAGCTCCGATTACCCCAGAGCGAGGCAGACGCTTGGCATGATCGTGTCGGGTGCGTCGGTGCGAAGGGAACTCGAAACCGCTCAAGAGCTTCGGGAGATCCGGGCAGGGCGGCTCAGTGAGTTGCCCCAGGAAGCCTACGAGGCCGAAGTGTCCGGTGCGTATCACTGGGCTCAGAACCCGGGCGCGGGGTTTCTGAGAGGGGAGCGCTGGGAAGACTTCAGCCGCCGGATTCTTGACTGGTTTCAGGCACTGCTTGCCGACCCGGACTGGCAGACCGCTGTGATTGCCAGCCACGATGCGGTCAACCGGGTTGTGATGTCCTGGCTGGTGGGCGGTGACTTCTCGTCACTGCCCTACCTGGAGCAAGACCCGGCCTGCGTGAACATTGTCGACATTGACCATGCCCCGGGCCGCCTTCCGGTGACGGCTTATCTCCGGCTGGTTAATTACACCCCATACAACCCGATGAAGACGGGAGCAAGGCAGACCGTGATGGAACGCATTACCGAGTCCATGTTGAAGATGTGATGGGCTGGCGATCCGCCGAAAGAACGTCATTTACCACCCTTGATCAGGAAGATGCTATGAACATTGAAGTCAGTGAGGATATTCAGAACATGCAGGCCCAGGTACGGGCCTTCATCCGCGATGAAATCGTGCCGATGGAGTCTGATCCAAGGCAGACCGGGCATGGCCCGACAGAGGAACTGCGCGATGTGCTGGTGGAAAAGGCGCGTCAGAGAGGCTTGCTGACGCCTCATGCGTCTCTCGAAATGGGAGGCGCGGGGTTGTCCCATGTGGCCAAAGCCGTGATTTTCGAGGAAGCGGGGTACTCGCACCTTGGGCCAACGGCCATGAACATCCACGCTCCGGATGAAGGCAACATCCACCTGATGGATGTGGTTGCCTCTGAGGAGCAGAAAGAGCGTTGGCTCCGCCCCCTGGTTGAGGGAAAAATCCGCTCCTGTTTCGCCATGACCGAACCGTCCCCGGGCGCCGGCTCGGACCCCTCCATGCTGAAGACAACCGCGGTCCGGGACGGAGACGACTATGTGATCAATGGCGAAAAATGGTTCATCACCGGAGCCGAAGGGGCCAGCTTTGCCATCATCATGGCCCGGACGGAAGACGGCCACGCCACCATGTTCCTCACCGATACCGACCGCCCCGGGTTCATCGTGGAGCGGTTGATGGATGTGATGGATTCCTGCTTTACCGGGGGCCATGGTGTTGTCCGGTTTGAGGACTTGAGAGTGCCAGCGAAAGATATCCTGGGTGAGCCCGGTAAAGGGTTCCGGTATGCCCAGGTTCGGCTTGCGCCCGCCCGGCTGACCCATTGCATGCGCTGGCTTGGGGCGGCGCAGCGCGCCCATGACGAAGCCTGCCAGTACGCCCGAACACGGGAATCTTTCGGCAAGCCCCTGGGTGAGCATCAGGGAGTCGGGTTCATGCTGGCAGACAACGAGATGGACATCCTGACAACCCGGCTGGCGATCATGCACTGTGCTCAGGTTCTGGACCGTGGCGAGCGAGCCAACCAGGAATCCAGTATGGCCAAGGTCATCAGTTCTGAAGCCATCTGGCGAGTGATCGACCGAAGTGTCCAGATCCTTGGCGGCCAGGGCGTGTCGGGAGAGAACGTTGTGGAACGCATCTTCAAAGATGCCCGCGGGTTCCGGATATACGATGGTCCGAACGAGGTTCACCGGATGAGCCTGGCCCGGAAAATCCTTGCCCGTGAAACCGAAAAACCTAAGAGGTAAGCATGGCCGATAACACGGATCTTTTCAGTCTGGCCGGTAAACGTGTGCTGGTAACCGGAGCCTCAAGCGGCCTTGGCCGCCATTTCGCCAAAACCCTGGCGAGGGCGGGCGCCCAGGTGATTGTCGGGGCTCGCCGGGTTGACCGCCTGGAGGGCCTGGTGGCCGACCTTAATCGGAATGGCAGTAATGCGGTGGCCATGGCTCTGGATGTTACCTCCAGAGCCTCGGTGATTGCCTGCTTGGATGACATCTGCCGCCGGTTCGGTGGGCTTGATGTGGTGGTGAACAACGCCGGGGTAAGCGATACCAAAGGCGTGCTGGAGTACACCGATGAAGACTGGGATGCGATTGTGCAGACCAACCTCACTGGGGCCTGGATGGTGGCCCAGGAGAGCGCCCGCCGCATGGCCGAGCACGGTGGTGGCAGCATCGTGAACGTTACCTCCATACTGGCGACCCGCTTGGCCGGAGCAGTCGGGCCCTACTGCGCGGCCAAAGCCGGCCTGGCACACCTAACCCGCTCCATGGCGCTGGAACTGGCCCGGCACCGGGTGCGGGTGAATTCGCTGGCCCCGGGGTATGTGATGACTGAGATTAATCAGGCGTTTCTCCAAAGCGACGCCGGCGAACGGCTGAAACGCCGGATACCGGCTCGCGAGTTCTGTCAGTTGGACGACCTGGACGGCGCACTGCTGCTCCTGGCCTCCGACGCAGGGCGGGCGATGACGGGCTCGGAGATTGTGGTTGACAACGGCCATGCATGCTCGGGGTTGTGATGGAGGATGTTTGAAAGGATTGATCGTGCTTGAGGCCCGCATTGCGGGCATTTTCTTTTGTGCGCCAGGCATGGCGCGTAGCGCCTTGACGGGCGCTGTTCCGGTACAGGTGGTGCTGGCCGGATGACTTGGGGGTGTAAGTCCCCTGTGGGCCCGGTAAGGGGAACCACTAGCCGGACGGCAAGGGTGTCCACCG
>NZ_JBSXOP010000063.1:0-6042 GCF_056859535.1 Marinobacter sp. L-46 | reverse complement strand
CAACAACACCGCCACGAAACTGGACGAGACCGAGTCCCTGTTCCTGGTCGATTTCATCAGCCGCTACGCACTGACCGCCAGTGCCGATGTCTTCCTGAAAGTGGACAACCTGTTCGATGAACAGCAAATTGTCTCACGTTTGCCCGATGGCGCCATGGCGAACCTGCCGCGCACCGCTTCACTGGGGTTAAGCGTTAATTTCTGATCAACAACCCAAGGCCAACTGATCGGCGGCGAGTTCGCCTTTGCATTCCCTCTCTGTCATAGCCCCGGTTTCCAGCCGGGGTTTTCTGGCTATGAGAGACCTAACAACCTAATCCCGACAGACTGCCAGACGACTCCACGTGCGCGTCGGTGCGCCCCTTTTTCAGGAATTGATTATTGCCAGATAGCTATGTACCCAGAAACTTCAGATGAACTCTATTCAGGGCGGGGCAGACAAAAAAATGGGCAGATCAATATCTGCCCTAAAAACCTGAGCACTTCATTAACTCACGTAGACTATATCAAGCTAAACTGAACTCTAACTGAATTTTCCGATTGTTTTTGATCGCAATGTTTCCCGTACCAGTGCCCTATCAAGTGGCGAGCTCAACCAAGCCCCCTCCCATGCGTTCAAAATGCATATTGTAACCTCGCACGCACTTCATCTCCGCTAGCGCCATTGGCTTGTTCGCCATCCATGTAGCTCATTCCAAGTCGAACATTCTTGTTGGCGTAATAGTTAACGCCCAGTGTTGTTTGCTTACCGTCGGTCGTGGCCAGCCCCACATCACTGTATTTTCCGTCACCATCCTCAAAGCGGGCAACAACTTCCCAGGCCCCTTTGGGTGATGCCGGTTTTACCCGCTTGAATATTCCGGCTTTGTAAGGACGGCTTTCGCCGGTGATGATCCAGCCAAGCTGTACGTAATAGCCATCAACATCCACCTGGCCTTCCTCGGAATCGAAATATTCGGCCTGGGCATGGAAGGGCCCGGAAGCGCCGGCGAGCTCCAGATTAAACTTATCGACCTCACCGGCCTGAGTGTCGGCATCACGCGTGGAATAACCCGCACCAAGATGAACAACCATATTGTTCGTTTGAATCGGTGCAACCGTGCCCCGCGCGGTTACTGCCGTGTTATTGAAGTCGTCGCTGCCATCGCCGTTTGCCTCGAAGTAGCCGATACCGTAGGTCCAGTTGTCGCCTTTGCCACTGAGCTGGATGCCGCCGCTGCGACCGGGGGTATAACGCTCGGACATGGCGGATCGCTCAAGGGCCGAGATGTCTTTTGAACTCGTTAATTGTTCCAGGCCGAATGGCTCTTTCTGCTTACCAATAGTCACGGTTGCAGCTGAGCCAAATCCCAGGTAGCGAATGTACAGGTCCTCAGCGTCCCCGCCTTTGGCGCCATCACTCTCAGCCACGTTGAACTGGATTTTGTACGCCCAGTCGCCAAAGTTGCCCTTGGCGTAGAGGCGTGCCCGGCGCGCGTTGAAATCGGTAGTGTCACCTTTGACGTCAGACTGCGTGGCGTCGTAATCCCATTGAAGGCGCCCGCCGAGCTGAAAAGACGCAGAGTTATCCGACACTTTCACTTTGATACCGCTGTCGGTATCGATCACAAGGTCTTCGCCGCTGGTCGTAACAGTTCCGGCCTGTGCAGCAGAAGCGGCAGAAATCGCCAAAGCCAAGCCCAAATATTTCTTGCTCATGATCTGTCTCACCTTTTTCGGTTTGGTTGTGTGTGTTGAAGCGCGATTAAAGTCTATTTGGCAAAGATTACAGAATGGTTACAGAGAATGCATCAAAACAGGGCGCTGGTCCGGGCCGGTGACAGGTTCTGGGGCGCTAGGTGTTGCGGTCGTTTTTCGGGGGCAAGCTCAGAATGTGCCGATTTGTCTCTATAATTATGATAAAAAAGAATAAATAAGATGTGGCAAGACTTTTGCTGATCATATTTGGAGCAATGAAACCCAACCGAAGGTATCCATTATGAAGAAGCAGTTTTTCACCAAATCCGGATTTATCAGTATCACTTTGCTTGCAGCACTTCAGGCTGCGCCCGCCATTGTTAGCGCTGACGTCAGCTCAAATGTGAGCGCCAGCAGCAACTATCTGTTCCGGGGCGTCACCCAGACAGACGGGGCTGCGGCTGTCCAGGGAGGGTTGGATTATGAGCATGCGTCGGGCTTCTACGCCGGTGGCTGGGGTTCCAATGTCGATTTTGGTGACGGCACCAGCTATGAGCTTGATCTTTATGCCGGATTCTCCGGCTCTGTGGAAGAACTGGGTTATGACGTTGGGTACATTTATTATGCGTATCCTGACGCGCCGGACTCCATTGATTTCGGCGAACTTTACGGCGAGATCAGCTATGGCATTGCTGCTGTAGGCCTAGCCTACACGATCAACAGCGACACCAGTGGTGATGGGGTGTTCGTGCAAGGAGATGCCTATTACTACGCCTCTGTTGGGGTGCCTCTGCAGGACAGCTACAGTGCCGGTGCGACAGCTTAATAAAATGGAGTTTTTTCATAGGTGCACCCTTCTGGGTTAGATGAAGAGACGTATATAGCTGTTCCGGAAAAAGGCTTTCGAAAAGCTACTGATCCAAAACATGAACAATTAGACACCTTGAAACTAAAACGAAACTGAATTTTTTGGCCTGGTCGCTCCGGCCTTGATTCACGTCAGTTTTTATTCCCGCCTGGCGGCAAAAGCCCCGGGCCCCTGCCTCCGCGGCGACAAAGACTTGATAATTGTCACGCTGCACTATCCGAACCCCAGGCCCTGCTTCCAGACCGCAATCGACCAATACACGTGTCTGGCCGGTTTCAACCTGGAGCCGGTCGCGGTCTCCGTTCCACCCGGGAATGTGATGTTCATCTGCGCTCATCCTCCGCCTGATTGAGAAAATGCCGGATCGGTGCCCGGAAATCAGAGCGCTGCTTCAGTGGATGATCAGAGGTCGTCCATTCGTCCGACCTGACGGGCCAGTCGCATCGATTCGTTCTGTTCCATGGTTAACAAAGCCTGGAACAGTTCCCTTGCCTCGGGAATCTCCGCCCGGTCCGCCATGGCTTTATAGAGGTCGGCGATCTGATCATGAAAGTCGAATACCTCCCGGCAAATACCCTGGAAATCAAGCTTTGCGTACGGCTCATCACAGGTACGGTGAGTTTTGACGGGATTATGCGAAAGGTAATCAAAGACTCTTGTTTCTAGCGCCCTGGAATCCCCCTGACGTTCAAACTCGCTCACGATCCGCTCCATTTCGGACTCATGGGCCGCCAGATAGTCCAGCAGTGCCCGGGCCCGCTCTTCTTCATTTTTTGTCGCACAGTGGGACAGACAACTCGCCAGGTGTGAGTGCAGATCCCGCGTCCAGTCAATCAATTCACCAAAGGTTCTGATATGCATTTCGTTGTCCCCGCTTTGTTTGGGTTGATGATTGCCAGCCCGGTATAAGGTTCCCTGTTCGAAGTAAAACCCTGCAACCTGAACTCACCCTGAAAACCAGCAAAAGAAAGTAAAATTCCGGCCCTGGCACTGGTTAATATGATTTGCATCAATCCCATACCACACCGGGGGCGGCAACTCATACTATGCTGAACCGAAACTGAACAATCGCCACTAACTGATCCGGATCTGACAGGAGTCAAGTCTGGATCATTTCATGGACACTCAATACCTTACTGCTTGACATGTGAGTGGCTCAGAGGTTTTATGATCCGATGCGGCTTCATCGCCGGGCCACAGGGCCGGGCAGACCGGATATCCATTCATATTCACCGGCAGTGCCGGCGGCGCCGTTAGTGAGGCATCAAACCGCCTGAAAGCCTTGTGGCTGAGCTGCTGTTTTGTCCTCGGGTTCAGCGTGGTTTTCGTGGCGCTGGCTGATGGCCTACCGGCAGGAAGCCAATCTGGTGGCGGGCCTGCTGATCGTGCTGATGGGCCTGTTCATGCTGGGCTGGTGGAGCATGCCGGCGCTGCAACGGGACTGGGCGCCTGGGGCAAACGCTCGAGGGAGGACGCCCCACAGCGGCCTTTTTGCTGGGCATCGCCTTTGCCGTCGGCTGGACGCCCTGCATCGGCCCGATACTCGGAGCCATACTGGCGCTCAGTTCCACCCACGCCAACGCAGAAACGGGCATGTTGTACCTAGCGGTGTATTCGCTCGGCCTGGCACTCCCGTTTCTCGGAACCGCGCTGTTCATCGAGCATTTTCGCAAGCGAGTGCGCGGATTCAGCCGCTGGAGCAGGCCGCTAAGGGCACTGGCGGGCCTTGTGCTGATCATCATGGGCATAATGGTGCTGACCGGCCAGATGACCTGGTTCGCCACCTGGATGCTGTCGACCTTTCCCGTGTTGGGAAGGCTTGGCTAGTGTCCCAGGTCGGCTGGAAGCCGGTAGAGCCTTGTTGCGCCTTCCCCGGCCTTACTATCTCCACCTCGGCTTCCTACCGAGAAAAAGAACAGCCCACCGCTCCCATAGGCCGGCTTCGCCGAGCGGGGTATGGATACCCTGGATCTTCCCAGAACCGATGGCGAGCCCGGGTTTGCGTCCAGCCAGTCGATAGCGACGACATCCCTGGGACCTGCGGCCTCCGCAGAGCTCGGGCGCTGCGCGATACCCACCATGGGGCGCGAAACCCTATCCGCCCCTCCGGTGCCGCCGACAAACGGGTTACCCAGAGACAGGGATCTTGTCGGACTGAAAATCAGTTCCGGGTTTACCTCAAACCGGATTTCCGAGCTGACAAGAGGGTCCATATCGTAGCTGAGCTGCAATTCCGGGCCATTGCCGGAATACACAGAGGCTTTACCGTCAAACGCACTTACAAAAGCCAGATCGCCGCTGTCTGTCTTGCCCAGAACCCGGGAGCCCAACACCCTGAAACCCGGCGTCAGGGCGCTGAATGTGTCATTGGCGCTTTCCGCCATCTTCTCTTGCCCCGGCATAACCGTGTAAATCTTTGACCCGAAGCCGTGCTCTGCCGTATAGGACTGCCCCAGAATGGTGTCACTCCGCCCATCCAGGTCGGTATCATGCACGCCCATCATCAATGGCGAAAACCCGACCAACATGGCTCGGTCCCCGTCAAGCCTGACAACAGAACCTGACACCCGGTAATCATCCCATTGGTTGACCAGCAGATAAAGCTCACCGGCACTGCTATACCAGTCCATGTAAATGATTCTCTCGCCACGTGGAATATCAACCACGGCGATTTCGCTTACAGAGCCATCGGAGCGCCCCGAAAAAAACCTGATTGTCTGCTTGCCTTCCAGTGCCACGACATAACGCCCCGGGATTTCATGGACCGCAATCGAACCTGCCCGGCCCGGCAACTCAAGAGCAAGCTCGGCCTCCGCCTCTGCCGCAACACGAAAACTCTCTTCCTTTGAGTATGAAGCTGCGCCGATATCAATCATCCCGACCAGCCAGGTTTGGTCATAGGTGACAACTACCCTGCCCTTGCTTATTAACTCGAACGTCAGAGAGGGCTCTGCCTTGCTTTCCTCATTTTCCCAGACCAGGCGTGGAAACATGGATTTCAGTTCTTCTTCCACGGGCCCGCTTTTTTCGGTTGTACTTTTAATTACGGCCGGCAAAGGGCCAAACCTCTCCACAACGGCATTTACACCAGGCATGGGCCCGGACAGCAGCTTGCCAACGAATTCTTCCGGATTAATCCGTAAAATACCGATTACGGACCGGCGGTCACTGACCAAACTGGCATCGCCGTTCTGAACGGGTTTTGCCGTAACGAAAACATCCCCCACCCCGACAACATTATCGCGCCGGTCTATGTAAACAAGACCTTCGTCCTTGTCGATCCGGCTGATCGCGGAAACAAAAGGGTCGAAGCGCTCACCTGCGAAACAGAGCTGTCCGGTTATTGTAAAAACAATGGGTAAGCGGATTAAATGGTTGATCTTACCTTTGCATGAGAGTGAGACAGACCGGCATCTCATCGGATTATCTGGTTGATGCTTCACCTACTGCTGGTGCATGTTTCCTTCGCTAATTCCAGCAAGAACCCCACACGCCTC
>NZ_JBSXOP010000062.1:0-16074 GCF_056859535.1 Marinobacter sp. L-46 | reverse complement strand
GCAAGCACCCCCTGTTACCGCTCGACTTGCATGTGTTAAGCCTGCCGCCAGCGTTCAATCTGAGCCATGATCAAACTCTTCAGTTTAAATCATACAAGAACCCGTAAGTTCTTAATTCTTGCTCAAGACAAAACTCAATTTTCGACGAGTCACTGTCCTGATATTTCGTATCCGAAATACCTCGGCCAGCGCCCACACGAATTACTTGGTTAACTTGTTAAAGAGCGCTTGAGCTGTGTTGCTCAACGAGGAGGCGAATTCTACATTCTTCTCCGAGACTGTCAACGCCGATTCCTAAATTATTTTTCTTTATTTCGGTTTCCCGCTACCAGGACAACCAGAGCTGTTCAACCTTTGCACGAAATGTGCAAAATTCGAACTGACGCAACCTCAGTTACCCCGAAACCCCTTCGCCACCAGGTACACTTCCCGGGACCGGGCCCTGGAAGAATCCGGCTTGCGCACGACTACTTTATCGAATACGGCACGCACGGCCTTCACATATTCGTCATAGCCTTCGCCGTGAAACACCTTGGCCACAAAGCTGCCTTTAGGTTTGAGCACCTGGCACGCCATATCCAGCGCCAGCTCTACCAGATACATGGACGCGGCCTGGTCTGCTGCATTCACACCGCTGATATTGGGCGCCATGTCGGAGATGACCACATCGGCACGGGCACCGTCGAGTACGGCCATGATCTGGTCAAACACGTCCTGCTCAGTGAAATCACCCTGGATAAATTCAACACCCGCAACGGCATCCATGGGCAGTATGTCCGAGGCCACGACTCGCCCCTTGTGACCTACCAGCTTCGCTGCAACCTGAGACCAGCCGCCCGGAGCGGAGCCCAGGTCCACCACCAGCATATTAGGCTGGATCAGCCGGTCTTTGTCGTTAATCTCCAGGAGTTTGTAACTGGCACGGGATCGATAGCCATCTATCTGCGCCTGCTTCACAAAGGGATCGTTGACGTGCTCTTCGAGCCAGCGGTTACTGCTTTTGGAACGGGCCATGGGGTGTCTTCTGTCTACTGCGGGAAAGACTGCATTGTACGCGGCCACCCTCACTACCGCAAAAGCCGCCGAGCCTGACAATACAACGGGGCAACAGTACAATGACGCCACTGTTGCAACCGCTACCCAATGCAGGAACCCGGCCGTGAAACTGGATGACATCAAGAAACTGCACCAGAAAAAGTATCGCCAGTCACTGGGCCACTTCCTGGTGGAAGGGGAGCACCTGGTACTGGAGCTGGAAAAAGCCGCCACCGGAAACCCGCACTGGCAGCAGGCCAAGCTGTTTGTCACCAGCACCTATGAACATTGGCCCAGCTCCTGGCCAAAAACCATCATCAGCGACCGCCAGATGGCTCAACTGGCTGACACTAAAACTCCGCAAGGGATTCTTGCCGTGGCGCCGCTTCCCACTGATAAGGCAGGCACATCAACAGCCGGCGGGAAAGCGGTCTATCTACATGAGGTTCAGGATCCTGGAAACCTGGGCACGATCCTGCGCACCCTGGCCTGGTTTGGCGGCGTGCGCTGCCTGCTCAGCCCCGGCAGTGTCGATCCCTATAACCCGAAAGTTGTGCGCGCCAGCATGGGCGCCATCTTCCATGTTCCGCTGGAAACCGATGTAAACCTGGACTCACTCCCAAGCCGTTATCCCCGCATTGCCTGCCTGGACATTGGCGGAGAGCCAATCACCAGCCCAGGCTTCCAGAACCACGACTGCTATCTTTTTGGCAACGAAGCCCGGGGTGTGCCGGAAGAGGCCCTGACCAGCTTGGGCACTGGGCGCTTCACCATCCCCGGCGCGGCTGCGGTGGAGTCTCTGAATCTTGCTTCGGCGGTGAATATGGTGGTTTATGAGTTGAATCGGACATTGCCTTAGACAGAACTCTCTGGAGCTACCGCTCATGTACATCAATGGAAGTTGGATTAAAGACCGAGCGGATTTCATCGTTACCAACCCGGCAACCGGCGAGACCATAGGACGGGTGCCAGACTGCACCGACCAGGATATCGAAGCGGCCATCGCCTCCGCCGACCAGGCATTCCGGGCGTGGCGAAAAACAACGGCCTATGAACGCTCGCAGCTACTTTACCGGGCCTGGGAGCTAATGATCCGCCAGAAGCGCTCACTGGCAGAGTTGATGACCCGCGAACAGGGCAAACCCCTGAAAGCTTCCCTGAACGAAGTACAATACGGCGCAGACTTCCTGCTGTGGTTTGCAGAAGAAGCCAAGCGCATGTACGGACAGATCATTCCCTCGGCCCGCGAGAATCAGCGTTTCCTGGTGTAGAAATCCCCTGTGGGCGTTGTTGGCGCAATTACGCCCTGGAATTACCCTATTTCGATGATTACCCGCAAGCTTGCTCCTGCCCTGGCCGCCGGCTGCACCGTCGTTCTCAAACCCGCCGAAACCACGCCTTTGTGTGCCGCGGCCATGATGGAAATCTTTGAGGAAGCCGGCTTTCCACCGGGGGTAACAAATCTGATTACGGTTGAGACCCCCGCCCAGGTTGGCGAAGCCTTCTGTACAGACCCGCGCGTCCGAAAGCTCACATTCACCGGATCTACTCCCGTTGGAAAAATGCTAAATGGATTAGCGGCCGCCAACATGAAGCGAGTCTCAATGGAGCTCGGCGGCCATGCCCCGGCCATCGTATTCCCCGGTGCAGACCCGGTGCATGCGGCCAAGGGCCTGTCTCTGGTCAAGTTCCTCAATACCGGCCAGGCCTGCATCAGCCCAAACCGGATATTCGTGCTTGAAGACCATGCCAAACCCTTTATCAAGGAACTGAGCAACCGCGCCAGCCGACTTGTTGCGGGTAACGGTATGAGTGACGGCGTTGGCATTGGCCCGCTGATTAACGAAGCGGCCATTCAGAAAGTGGACGACCAGGTTCAGGACGCCCTTGCCCGAGGTGCCAAAGCTGAAACCGGCGGTCACCGCCTGACCGATAACGGGTTATCGGGTGGCCACTTCTACGCACCCACCGTGTTGTCCGGCGTAAAAGCGGATATGAAGATTTATCGGGAAGAAACCTTCGGACCGGTTGCACCCGTGATTACCTATCGCTCGGAAGACGACGTTATTGCCATGGCCAACGACACAGACTATGGCCTGGCGGCTTATATCTATAGCAACAACCTGGCCACCGCCATGCGGGCATTTGAGGCGCTGGACTTCGGCATTATCGGCATTAACGATATCAATCCCACCAGCGCCGCCGCGCCATTTGGCGGCATGAAGAACAGTGGCCTTGGCCGTGAAGGCGCCAAGGAAGGCATTGAGGAATATCTGGAAACCAAACTTGGCGGGTTTGCGATCTGAGCCTAAAAAAGGCAGGGCAAGGACGCCACAAATCAGGCTGGAGGCTGCCAAAGATATCATTGAATACCTGAAACTCCAGCCATAGGCAGCAACCCGGGTGTCGTAACCGGTACAACGCTCCAATAGTAACGCGTTAGCCGAAAACGGCGTGCCGGCAATGGTAATCCCCCAGCCAGTTACAATGCCGAACCCGAGCGCCAGTAACCCGTAGTCGGGCCAGATCGGGCCGAGAATGCTGCCTGACAAAGTACCGGAAATGATCGGATTAACACCGACGGCACCGCCGGCAAAGAACAGCCAGGGCACCAGTACACAGTGAACAAACCAGCCCATAGTCTGAATTGACACGTCGACACGCAGCGGCCTACACTAAAATTTACTGCAGAATTATATTTTGCACAGCGAAACAAAAAATATAAAACAGGATGGCTCTATGAACAAAACAAAAACCAAGATCGTATCCGCACTTCTTGCATGCAGTGCAACCACTGCCTGGGCTGCAGGTAATGTTGATCTGCCACAAACCATCGGGATGACCGCCTATGGCACCAGTTCGGCCGGCTATAGCCAGATGGTTTCTATCGGCAACCTGCTACGCAATGAGTACGGCGTATCCCTGCGGATCCTGCCTGGCGAGAACGACGTTTCCCGGATGACACCACTCAGAACCGGGCGCGTACCTGTTTGTTCCTGTGGCATTGCCGCTTATTACGCCGCCGAAGGCGTACTGATGTTCTCCGAGGACAACTGGGGGCCGCAGCCGGTTCGGGTTATTACCACCTCCATTGCCAGTTTTGGCCTGAGCATTGCTGTAGCCGGCGATATCGGCGTAGAAACCCCCTATGACCTCAAGGGCAAACGCATTTCTTACATTCGTGGTGACGATGCCCTGAACCTCGGCACCGAAGCCATGCTGGCCTTTGGCGACCTCACCTGGGATGACGTGGAGCGAGTAGACTTCCCGGGATACGGCCGTGCCTTTGACGGCATCGTCGCCAATCAAAGCGATACCGCATTTACCGTTTCTGTCGCCGGCGGCCCACAACAGCTTTCCGCCAGTCCGCGCGGTATATCCTGGCTGGAGCTTGATCCTGAAGACACCGAGGGCTGGGAGCGACTGCGCTCCGTGGCTCCCTATTTCCAACCGCACCTGGTTACTTCCGGCGCCGGCATCAGCAAGGATGAGCCGTGGATTGGTTCCAGCTACCCCTACCCCATCATCATCGCCAACGCCGATGCCGATAAAAAGCTGGTGGACGGGCTGATTCGTGTCTTCACCGAGGATTACGACAAGTACAAGGACTCCGCACCGGGCAATGCAGGCTATGCCTTGGAGAACCAGAATCTCAACTGGGTCATCCCGCTGCATGATGTAGTCGTTGACTACTACAAGGAAATCGGCCACTGGACGGAAGATATGCAACAGCACCAGGACATGCTGGTACAGCGTCAGAATATCCTCCTGGACACCTGGGAGAGCTACACCAAGGCCAACCCGCCTGCCGACAAGGAAGCCTTCAAAAAGGGCTGGATGACGGCGCGGGCAGAAGCACTTCAAGCGGCGGGCATGAATCCGGTATTCCGGTAAAACCTGCTGTCCTGGTTGAAACCTGATTCCGGTGTAAAGACAAGGGGTCTGTTACACCGGAGTTCTTTCAGGAGTCTTACTGCATGTCTGAAACACACAACATTGAACCGTCGAAAGAAAACGTCAGCGGCATCCGGCGGCTTTCCGGCGGATGGCCATGGGTCCCCAGGGTTGCAACCCTTGTCCTGACACTGCTGACGATTGACTACCTGTTCAATTTGCAGCTGATCAATATTGTTACCAAAGTGGAAAGCCAGTTTTTCTATGTGGTGGTGGCACTTATGCTACCGCTGGTTTTTCTGCTTTGGCCAATGTCACGCCACGCTTCCCGGAACAAGGTTCCCTGGTACGACATCATCCTGTTCCTTGCCGCCTCGGTTATCTGCGGGTTCTTTGTCTACAACGCGGAAACTATTCTGGATTACGGCTGGGAATACGCGGCACCACAATACGCCGTAGTGTTCAGCTTCCTGTTCTGGGTTACTGTCATCGAAGCCATTCGCCGGGCCGGCGGCCTGCCGATTGCCATGATTGTCGGTGTCGCCAGCCTGTACCCGATATTTGCAGACAAGCTGCCGGGCCCCATCCAGGGCTTTCCATCTGCCCCCGACCAGACCGCTATCTACATGGCCATGAGTCGAGAAGGCATCATGGGCGTGCCCTTACAAGCCTTTGCCAACATCGTGATCGGCTTCCTTCTGTTTGGCGTCGCCCTGCAGAAAACCGGCGGCGGTCGTTTCTTTATCAACCTGGCCTTCGCATTGCTAGGCCATGTTCGGGGCGGACCGGCAAAGGTTGCGGTTTTCTCCAGCGGCCTCATGGGATCCATGAGCGGCAGCGTAATCACTAATGTGATGACAACCGGAGTGATGTCAATTCCGGCAATGCGCCGAGTCGGCTTCAGCCGTTCCTACGCAGCCGGCGTAGAAGCCTGTGCTTCTACAGGCGGCGTTCTGATGCCACCGGTTATGGGTGCCACCGCGTTCATCATGGCCGCGTTCCTGAACATTCCCTACGGCACCATTGCACTGGCGGCAGTCGTGCCCTCCGTACTGTACTTCCTCGGCCTGTTTATCCAGATTGATGCCTATGCTGCCCGCAACAAGCTTCAGGGCCTGCCCGCCAGTGAATTACCATCGCTCAAGCAAACATTAAAGGAAGGCTGGTACTTCATCTTCGTGTTTGCCCTGCTGATCTGGATGCTGTTCTTCCTGCGACGAGAGGCCACGGCACCATTCTTTGCAACGGTTCTCTTGCTGGTGATCAACCAGGTACTGCCCTACCAGCGCTGGAAGTGGCAAGACGTGAAGGACTTCTTCGCAGAGTCAGGGAAGCTGTTTGCAGAGCTGATCGCGATCCTCACCGGTGTTGGCTTGCTGGTAGGTGCACTGTCGGTTACCGGGCTGTCAGGCACTATTGCCAATGACCTTATCTACCTTGCCGGTGGCAACACCCTGGTACTGCTTTTGATGGGAGCACTGACCAGCTTTGTGCTCGGCATCGGCATGACAGTTACAGCTGCCTATATTTTCCTGGCGGTTGCGCTCGCACCGGCCCTGATAAACGGCGGCGGCATGGATCCCCTGGCCGTTCACCTGTTCATCCTTTACTGGGGCATGCTCAGTTTCATCACCCCACCGGTTGCCCTGGGCGCCTTTGCCGCTGCAACGGTTGCCGGCTCCAACGCAATGAAAACCGGTGTGGAAGCCATGCGGCTGGGCAGCGTGATCTACTTTATCCCGTTCCTGTTTGTGCTTAATCCAGCGCTGATCTTTCAGGGTACCTGGAGCGAGATTCTCCTGGTGATTGTACAAGCACTGATTGGGGTAACGTTGATAGCATCGGCGATGCAAGGCTGGCTGATCGGGGTAGGCTCTCTGGCAGCAAGCAAACTGTTGCAATGGCCAATCCGGCTGGGACTCATTGCCGGTGGCATGATCCTTGCCATCCCCGGTGGCGGACCGGTTCCGCTGACCAATCTGGAATTGTCTCTTATTAGTGCTGCGTTGATCATTCCTGCGGTCATCGCCGCCGCACTGACGCACAAGAAACACGAAAGAAGGGAAAAGGCCCTGGCCTGAGACGGTCCTGCCCGGAGGGTGACACACCCTCCGGGCAATTCAATTACAAAAAGCCGGAAAGTCTCTGGCGCACAATCCCTTCAGCCTCTTCCATGATTCTGCGGACCAACTCATCGCATGAAGGGATATCATTAATCAACCCAACAACCATGCCACAACTCCAGGCAGCTTCATCCATCTTGCCTTCCTGCAACACCAGCTTACCCTTTGCACCTGTGACAAGGTGACGGATATCGTCAATAGTTTCCTGATCACCCTTTTCACTCTCAATCCGGATGATTTCCCGCACGGCGGCGTTATCCATCACCCGCTCGGTGTTCTTCAGGTTACGCATGATCAGCCGGGTCTGCAGTTCATTGGCATCCACAATTGCCTGCTTCACGTTCTCATGAACCGGCGCTTCTTTGGTAGCCAGAAAACGGGTGCCCATATTCATGCCTTCGGCACCCAATGCCATAGCTGCTACCAGGCTCCGGCCATCGGCCATCCCGCCAGATGCAATGAAAGGTATCTTCAGCTCTTCGGCTGCACGAGGCAGCAGGATGAAGTTTGGCACATCATCCTCACCGGGATGTCCGCCGCATTCAAAGCCGTCCACACTGACGGCATCACAACCGATTCGCTCGGCCTTCAAAGCGTGGCGAACAGATGTGCACTTGTGGATAACCTTGATACCCGCAGCCTTCAACTGCGCCATGTACTGTTCAGGACTGCGGCCAGCGGTTTCAACCGCCTTGACACCGCTGCGGATGATGACGTCAATGTACTCGGGATAAGGCGGCGCGTTGAAGGACGGCAGGAAGGTCAGGTTGACGCCGAAGGGTTTATCCGTCATCTGCTGGCAGCGGGCGATTTCACTGGCGAGATGTTCAGGCGTAGGCTGGGTCAGGGCGGTAATCATGCCCAGACCACCGGCATTGGATACCGCCGATGCCAGTTCGGCAAAGCCTACGTTGTGCATGCCACCCTGTACGATCGGGTGTTCGATTCCAAATAACTCCGTAATTCGTGTTTTCACGGCATCACTCTTTTGTTGTTGATAAACATTTCCGGCCCTTAAACGTGAAGGAGCCGCTGCTGCGGCTCCTTCGTTGTCTTGCGATTACAGCTGCAGCGAGCGAACTTCCAGAAACTCCTCAAGCCCCCACTTGCCGAACTCCCGTCCGATACCGGAATGGCCAAAGCCACCAAAGGGAGCCAGCGGGTTAAAGCCGCCACCGTTCACGGACACCTGACCGGTCCGGAGCTTTGCAGCAAAGGCCTTCGCCCTTTCCTGATCTGCCGACCAGACTGCTCCGGACAGCCCATAGGCTGTGCCATTGGCAATACGCAAGGCTTCGGCCTCATCACTGTAGGGAATCACGCACAGCACGGGACCGAATATTTCTTCCTGAGCGATTGTGCTGTTCGGATCTACATTGCCAAAGACGGTTGCCTGTACAAAGTATCCCTTGTCCAGACCGTCCGGCGAATCCGGACCGCCGGCCATCAGGGTTGCGCCTTCGGCAACACCGAGCCGGATGTAATCCACCACCCGGTCCCGCTGTTGCGAGGAGGCCAAGGGGCCCAAACGGGTAGTTTCATCCAGCGGGTTACCCGGAGTCATTCGGGCCGCGGCTGCAGCCGCCAGCTTGCACGCCTCGTCATGGCGATCGGCGGGCACCAGCAGCCGGGTCAGGGCGGTGCAGGTTTGTCCGGAGTTGAGCAGGCAGTTGCTCACTGTGCCTTTTACTGCGGCTTCCAGGTCCGCATCCGGCAATACAACCGATGCCGATTTGCCGCCCATTTCCAGCGCAATTCGCTTGAAATCATCTGCAGCGGCGTGGGCAATCGTGTGGCCGGTACGAGTGGATCCGGTAAAAGACACCATGCGTACATCCGGATGCCGGATCAGGGTTTCACCAACGGTTTGCCCGGCCCCGCATACCATGTTGAACACTCCCGCCGGCAGGTCGGTTTCATCCAGAATGTCTGCGAGGATAAAAGCTGCCTGCGGCGCAATCTCAGAGGGCTTCAGCACGACGGTGCAGCCGGCAGCAATCGCGGGTACTACCTTCAGAATGATCTGATGCAGCGGGTAGTTCCAGGGCGTAATACAGCCAACCACCCCGACTGGCGCATATTGCACTTCCGAGTTACCAGACTGCTCAACGAACGGAAACTCCGGCAACATATCGGTATAGGTCTTGGTTACAGTTGCCGGCAGACCAGCCTGGATTGCCGTGGCAAGCTTCAGTGGCATGCCCACTTCCCGGCTGACCGCTTCCGCAATTTCCGGTGCCCTTTGCTTGAGTCCAGCATGCAGCTGGCCAAGCACGTTCACCCTTTGCTCTACAGAACTTTCAGACCAGACCTCAAATGCTGCATGCGCAGCGGCAATTGCCAGTTCCATCTGTCCCGGATCGGACATAGGCACCCGGGCAATCACGTCGCCGGTGGCCGCTTCATGCACATCCGCCATGTCGCCGTTCCAGTCGACCCAGCTACCATTAATGTAGTTCTTGTTCAGAATCTTCATGTTTTTCCCTCAGTCGAAGACAATCACGCCACGCGCGTTCTTGCCCGAGATCATGTCGTCAAAGGCCTGAACAGCTTCATCTATGGAGTAAGTCTGGGTGATCAGCTCATCGAGTTTAAGTTTACCCGCACGGTACAAACCCAGAAGTCGCGGAAAATCGTGTTGCGGCCGGGCTGAACCCAGCCAGCTGCCCTTCAGGGTGCGCTCGTCGGCCGGCAGGGTGAGCGTAGTAATCGAGGTTTTGTCTTTCGGGTCAGCAACCCCTACCACGACGGCGGTACCACCGCGCCCAAGCGACTTGTAGGCTTGCTCAACCACAGCACCTGCACCAACGCACTCAAAGGCGTAATCCACACCGCCGGTCAGTTTTCTGATGGCCTTGGCGGCATCGTCCACTTCATTGAGGTCGATCGTGTGGGTGGCACCGAATTCCCGCGCCATGGCAAGCTTTTTCGGGTTGTTGTCCACCGCCACAATCATTTCGGCACCGGCGGTTGCGCAGCCCTGAACGGCGTTCAGGCCAACACCGCCAATACCGAACACCGCAGCTCTGGAACCCGGCTCCAGCCCGGCAGTATTAAATACAGCACCCACACCGGTCATCACGGCACAGCCCACCAATGCGGCGTTCTGTAGTGGCACATCCTCTGCAACCTTCACGCAGTTATCCACATGCAGGGTTGCATACTCCGCCATCACGCCGCAGGCGCCGAACACATTCAAGGGCTCGCCCTGACTGTCGCGGGTTCGAACGGTTCCATCGGGCAGTGTAAACATCGCCTTGCGGGCGCTTTCACACAGAACCGGATGGCCACGCACACACTGGCGGCACTTGCCGCACATTGAGATAAACGAACTAACAACGTGGTCGCCTTCACTGAAGCCTTCCACACCCTCGCCAACTTCAACCACCACACCGGCCGCCTCGTGGCCCAGTACCAATGGCGGTGGATACTGAATCTTTCCAGTGGTGGCTGAAAGGTCGCTGTGGCACACGCCGCAGGCGGCAACCTTGATGGTTATCTCGCCCCGTTTTGGTCCGTCCACCGTAATCTGTTCGACCTGTACCGGCTTGCCCCACTCCCGGCAGACCACCGCCTTTGCTTGTCTGTCCATTACCCTGACTCCTGTTGTTTTTGTGTTGATTCAGAGTTGGCGAGGCCGGTCAGAATGCCTCGTCAAACATATCCAGTGCCGTTGAGTCCACCGATTGCAGCAACTCAGCCGTTGCAACCACTCCGGGCAATTCGTACCGACAGAAATAATCGCAGGCGCGCAACTTACCCTGATAGAAGTCCTCCGTCTGCTCACCGGCCCCGCCTAGTCCGGCAAGGGCTTTCAGGGCCTGTCGCAACCAGAGCCAGCCGACAACCACCTGCCCGAAGGCGTCCAGATACAGAGTGGCATTTGCCAGTGCTTTTTCCTTGTCACCGGAGGCCTTTACCTCATTGATCACCCGGGTAGCTTCAACCATTGCTGACAGGGACCGCTCAAGTAGCCCGGCATTAGAAGCCAGCCGTTCCTGCTTGCGGGCCTCGGCAATAGTGGCTTCAATCCTGCGCACCAGTTCGCGGTAATACCGGCCATCGGCCATGGAAACCTTGCGGCCAAGCAGGTCGATGCCCTGAATACCATGGGTACCCTCGTGGATCGGGTTAAGCCGGTTATCCCGGTAGAACTGTTCCACCGGATATTCCCGGGTGTATCCGTAGCCACCATGCACCTGAATTGCCAGGCTGTTAGCTTCGAGACAATAACGGGAGGGCCAGGACTTGATCACCGGCGTGAGCAAGTCGAGCAGCCCGGCGGCAAGCTCGCGCTGCTCGCCAGTTTCCGCAAACTTCTTTTCGTCCACCAATACCGCACCCTGCAGACAAAGCGCCAGCCCTCCTTCCACATAGGCCTTCTGGGCCAGCAGCATGCGCCGGATATCGGCATGGCGGATCAGAGGCACCTGGGGGCTCTCCGGATCCTTTTCTCCAACCGGACGCCCTTGCTGCCGCTCGCGGGCATACTCAAGGGCATGAAGATAGCCGGTGTAACCCAGCATCACCGAGCCCAGACCAACGCCAATCCGGGCTTCGTTCATCATATGGAACATGGCAGCCAGGCCCTCGTGGGGCGCGCCAACCAGATACCCGACCGCCCCCGCTGCCTCACCAAAGTTCAACATGGTAGACGTCGTGCCACGGTATCCCATTTTGTGAATCAGGCCAGCCAGGGCGACATCATTGCGCTCGCCTAAAGAGCCATCTTCGTTAACCAGGACCTTCGGCACCAGAAACAGGGAAATTCCTTTTACGCCGGCCGGGGCCCCAGGTAAACGCGCGAGTACCATATGAATGATGTTCTCGCTCAGCTCGTGATCACCACCGGAGATGTAGATCTTGTTACCAAATAACCTATAACTGCCATCCGCCTGTGGCTCCGCGCGAGTGCGCAGATCTCCCAGAGAGGAACCTGCATGGGGCTCGGTCAGGCACATGGTGCCGAAAAAACGCCCCGCCAGCATCGGCTCGGCGTAGCGGCTTTTCTGCTCGTCGGAGCCATGGGCGAGAATCAGGTTAGCGGCCGCAATGGTCAGCCCGGCGTAGCCCTGAGTCCCTACATTGGCGCCTTTGAGCATCCCCACACACATCTGGGCAACCGCACTGGGCAACTGCATGCCACCGCGCTCGTAGTCCTGGCTGGCCGCCATCAGACCAGTACTTTTCAGTACGTCCAGCGCCTTGTGAACTTCCGGGCGCATGTGCACACGGCCATTCTCGAAGGTCGGCTCTTCTTCATCCACCAAGCGAGCATGGGGTGCGAACTCCTCTGCGGCAACTTTCAGCGCCAGGTCCAGCGCCGCCTGCAGCGTTTCACGACTATGGTCCTGATAGCGCTCAAATCTGAGCACCTTCTCTACTTCATGAAGTTCATAAAGCTGGAAAGCCAGGTCCCGGGTACTGACGATTTTCTGCTGCATGACGGCGCTCTCCGTTTATACCACTTCGAACAGGCCGGCTGCGCCCTGACCGCCGCCAATGCACATGGTGACCACCACATATTTGGCACCCCGGCGCTTGCCTTCAATCAGGGCATGGCCGGTAAGGCGGGAACCGCTCACACCATAGGGGTGACCCACAGAAATAGAGCCGCCATTCACGTTGAGTTTTTCCATCGGAATACCCAGACGGTCGCGGCAGTAGACCACCTGGGATGCAAAGGCTTCGTTCAGCTCCCACAGGTCAATGTCGTCCATGGTCAGGCCGTTACGGGCAAGCAGGCGTGGAACAGCAAACACCGGGCCGATGCCCATCTCGTCCGGCTCACAGCCTGCAACAGCAAAGCCACGGAAAATGCCCATGGGCTCGATGTTATGCTTTTCGGCATAGGTGCTGTCCATGACCGTACACACAGAGGCGCCATCAGAAAGCTGGCTGGCGTTGCCCGCGGTAACAAACTGGCCCGGGCCACGTACCGCGTCCAGTGACGCCAACCCTTCCAATGTAGTATTCGGGCGGTTGCACTCGTCCCGGTCCAGAGTTACCTGTTTTTCGCTCACTTCACCGGTTTCTTTGTCTTTAACCAGCATAGTGGCGTCAAAAGGCACAATTTCGTCGTCAAACTTGCCGGACTGCTGGGCCGCGGCGGTGCGCTGCTGGGAAACCAGTGCGTACTCATCCTGCGCTTCACGGCTTACGTTGTAACGCTGGGCGACAATATCGGCCGTTTCGATCATCGACAGGTACAGTTCCGGCTTGTTCTTCATCAGCCATTCGTTAGTAGCACGGAAGCCATTAAGTTTGTCGTTCTGAACCAGGGAGATGGACTCTACGCCACCAGCCACGATGGCAGGTACCTTCTCCGACATCACGCGCTGCGCAGCAATAGCAATAGATTGCAGGCCGGAGCTGCAGAACCGGTTAATTGACAGCCCGGCCGTAGTAACCGGGAGCCCGGCGCGAATAGCCGCCAGGCGTGCCATGTTCTTGCCCTGACAACCTTCGTGAAAGGTTGCGCCCAGAATGACATCTTCAACGATGGCAGGGTCGATTCCTGCACGCTCAACGGCGTGCTGGATAACGTGCCCGGCCAGATCAACACTGTGCGTGTTGTTCAGGGCACCACGATAGGACTTGCCAAGGCCGGTACGCGCGGTCGAAACGATGACAGCATCAGACATAAGATGAACTCCTTATAATTATAGATCGCTGAACTTGCGGCCTTCCGCCACCAGCTTCTCGAGCAACGGTGCAGGCTTCCACTGCTCGCCACCCACTGTGCTGTTGTAGTTCTTCACTGCCGCCAGAATATTGTCCAGCCCAACCTGATCTGCCCAGAACATGGGGCCGCCACGATACGCGGGGAAACCATATCCGTAGATCCAGACCACATCGATGTCCAGTGACCGGTCGGCAATGCCTTCTTCCAGGATCTTGGCACCTTCGTTGACCATTACGTACATGCAACGCTCAAGGATTTCCTGGTCGGTAACCTCCCGGGCTACGATCCCCTGTTCCTCGCGGAAGCTTTCAATCAGCTGTTCCACTTCCGGGTCGACAACCGGCGCGCGGCTACCTTCCTCATATTTGTAAACGCCAGCCTGGGTTTTCTGTCCCAGACGACCCTGCTCAACCAGCTTGTCCATCCAACTGGCCGGCACATCTTCACCGGCGTTACGACGCTCTTCACGAATACGATAACCGACATCAATGCCGGCCAGGTCAGACATCGCAAACTGCCCCATCGGGAAGCCGAGGTCGGTCAGTACCTTGTCCACCTGCTGCGGCGAAGCACCCTCGTTTACAAGCGCCATGGCCTCGGCACCGCGTTTATGCAGCATCCGGTTGCCAACAAAGCCGTGACAGTTACCGACCATGACTCCGACTTTGTTAATTTTCTTCGCTACGGCCATCACAGTGGCCTTCACCTCGTCAGACGTCTTGCTGCCACGAACATTTTCCAGCAGCTTCATTACGTTAGCCGGGCTAAAGAAGTGCATACCCACAACGTCTTCCGGGCGTTTGGTAGCAGAGGCAATTTCATCAATGTCGAGGGTGGAGGTGTTGGACGCCAGAATAGCGCCCGGCTTACACACTTCATCCAGCTTGGCGAAGATTTCTTTCTTGATAGCCATATTCTCAAATACGGCTTCGATCACCAGATCTACATCACGGAAATCGTCATAGCTCAGGCTGGTTTTGATCAGCCCCATGCGCTCTTCCACCTGCTCTGCAGTGAGCTTGCCTTTCTTGGCGGAGTTTTCGTAGTTGCGGCGAATTACGGCAAGGCCTCGATCAAGCGCGTCCTGTTTGACCTCAACGATGGTGGCAGGAATGCCCACATTGGCGAAGTTCATGGCAATACCACCACCCATGGTGCCGGCACCGATAATACCCACACTCTTCACCTCACGTACCGGAGTATCCTTGGCCAGGCCTTTGACCTTGGAAACCTCGCGCTCGGCAAAGAACGAATGAATCAGGCCAGCACGCTGCGGCGATTCCATGCATTCCTTGAACAGTTCACGCTCACGCTTCAGGCCCTCGGCAAACGGCAAGGTGAAAGCTGCTTCTACGGCGTCGACACACTTGAAAGGAGAGAACAGGCCACGGGCTTTTTTGGCCAGGCCAGCACGGAACTGGTCAAAGACATCGCTGCCCTTGTCAGCTTCAACCTTGTCGGCAATATCACGCACCCTGCGCACCGGAGCACCTTCAGCTGCCAGTTTCCGCGCATAGGCCAGCCCAACCTGGCGAATATCGTCACCGCCTTCAACAGCATCAACAATGCCCAGAGCCAGCGCGTCTCTGGCGCCTACGAAGTTGCCAGACGTAATCATTTCCAGTGCCTTCTGGGCACCCACAAGGCGAGGCAGGCGCTGGGTACCGCCAGCACCGGGCAACAGACCAAGCTTTACTTCAGGCAAACCCACCTTGGCAGACGCCAGGGCAACCCGATAGTGACAACCCAGAGCCGTTTCCAGGCCACCGCCCAGAGCGGTGCCATGAATAGCGGCAACAATGGGCTTGTCGCTTGATTCATAGGCATTGATCACATCGGGGAGGCCGGGTTCCTGAAGAGGCTTTCCGAACTCGCGGATATCCGCGCCCGCAATGAAGGTTCTGCCTTCGCAGACCAGCAAGAGGATGTCTGCCCCTGCATCTTTCTGTCCCTGCTCCAGGGCGGCAACCAGACCGGCACGCACCGCATGGCTCAACGCATTAACCGGCGGGTAGTTTACGGAAATGACACCGACATTCCCTTCACGGGTATAAGCAACAACCTCAGACATAATCTCCCCTCGCCTTTTGATGAAATATGGTTTTATCTAGCGAAATCATTTAACGATTTAATACAAGTTTACCCCTCATTTCAACCACCGTTTTGGTTCAGGTATAAGCGAGTAGGGTGAGGCGTCACCGCCTCATCCCTCTCACAGAACCGTACATACGGGCCACGTATACGGCTCATGCCATTAACTTACCCCGAACTCGGGGACAGTGATGCCGGTTTTGACCTTCGCAAGATCCATCAACTTCAGGTCATTGTGCAGGTAGG
>NZ_JBSXOP010000061.1:0-70336 GCF_056859535.1 Marinobacter sp. L-46 | reverse complement strand
AGCTTTCCAGCTCCAGTTGATCGTTTACCGTAAGATTAAAGGGTGCTGGTTTCCGGGCCAAAACAGAGTCTCCGAGCTCGTGAACAATAGCTCGAATTGTAGCACATTTTCGCTTAGGAATTAACCAGACGGAACACTAGGCTTTCCGGTGAGCCTGCAAGTTGAGTCGTTTTGGCCGGATATGTTTACAGGTCAGAACTCAGGCGAGGCTAAAAATTATCCAGAGCAATAATTGGCGCGCATAGGGTGCCGAGAAACTTCAGGATCAGAAAACAAAAAAGGCAGACCAGTAAGTAACTGATCTGCCTTTCTTTTTTATGGTAGCGGGGGCAGGATTCGAACCTACGACCTTCGGGTTATGAGCCCGACGAGCTACCAGACTGCTCCACCCCGCATCAAAACTGGTTGTTGGCTTCGGGGCTGGCCCCGATCAACGAGGTGCGCATAATACAGCTGGGTAGGATGCTTGTCAAATCTTATTTGCGGCCTTCGTTGTTTATCATTACCCCGGCGAAGGCCCCCAGGGCGTCCAGCCCGCTTACATCATCTTCCATCAAGGGCAGCCTGAGCTGTGGGCGGTCTGCCAGTAGGGTGTTTATCTCATCCAGATGGCGTTTCTGACGCTCGTATCGGGCTTGCCAGAAGCTGTTGTTGTCGGTCTCCGGCATCACCCGGTTAACGATCACGCCGGCAACCGGGATGTCGGCATCGCCCAGGGCAGCGATGGCGCGGCCGGTTTCCAGGATCGGCAGTTTCTCCGGGGTCATCACAAACAGAAAGGCGGTGTGATCAGCGTCGTTCAGCCTGCGGCGGGTGCGCTGAAACAGACGCTGGCGGCGTAGCAGGGTCTCGGTCAGTTCCTTGCTGCGTTGGTCCATGTCTTCCACCGGATTTTCTTCCGGGCTTTTGAGCGGGTTGTCCAGGCTGCGGCCGGGGGTCAGGTGGGACAGCGCCTTGCCGAGTTTTTCCGAACGCTTGTTGTGCTTGAGCAGGCCATCGGTCCAGGCTGCCATGATTTCCGGCAGGGTCAACAGGCGCAGGGTATGGCCGGTAGGTGCGGTGTCGAAGATCAGCAGGTCGTAGTCATCTTCGCTGTTTTCGATCAGGGTGGCCATGCGCTCCAGGATGGCGGCTTCCTGGGCACCGGGTGATTGCGCGCCCAGGCGTAACTGGCGCTGCAGTTCGTTGATCTGGTCGGGGCCGGCAAAGCGGCGCATTTGCTGCATTACCCTGTCGAGGTAGGCTTCGGCCTCGGCATCCGGGTCCAGTTCCAGGGCATCCAGGTTGGGTGCCATGCGGGTTATCTGGCTGCCAATCTTGCGGTTAAAGGCATCGGCCAGGCTGTGGGCCGGATCGGTAGAGATCAGCAGAACCCGCCGGCCATTCTGGGCGGCGGCTACCGCAATGGCAGAGGATACGGTGGTTTTGCCCACACCGCCTTTGCCGCCGACCATGATCAGCTGGCGTTCGGTAATGAGTTTGGAAATATCCAGAATCGGGTAGTCGGCCATGCTTACCTCAGCAACAGCGGAAATTATCCAGTGGCGAGCGTTCCATACCCATGCGGGTATGCCATTCGTGGAAGCGTTCCAGCAGAAGCGGTTGCAGTTCCATGCAATACCAGCTGGCGGGGTTGGGTATGCCCATTATCTCGCTGAATACCAACAGCATGAACAGGTCATCTTCTTCGCGCTTGGCGCGGGCAATCGCGGCCCGGTAGGGTGCGTTGTAGTATTCGGTGCTGGCCTGGCTGGCCTTTTTGTACAGGTATTTCAGTTTGCTCAGGGTGGTTTTCATAAAGCCCCCGGTAAGGACTGGCCAGGGGTTACCTGGCCAGCGTTAACCTGCAAGGTTCAGTCGGCAGCGGGTGCTTCGCGAACCTCGGCTTTGGCGCGTTTCAGGGCCGCGGCGCATTCCAGTGTTACCAGAATAGCAGCTACCAGAACCACGATATCCAGGCCGAACAGGAACCAGTCACCTTTCTGGTAGAAGCCGTTCAGCTGGATGACCAGAGCGAACAGGGTCATGGCCAGCACGAACACCAGAGGTGCCAGGGTGAAGATGGATGGTGAGCCACGGCGCACCAGCATCACGGTGATCACCAGCAGGGTCAGGCCCGCCAGCAACTGGTTGGTGGTGCCGAACAGGGGCCAGATCAGCAGACCGCCAGAGCCATCTGCACCGCCTGCGCCGAACGCCAGAGCCAGGCACGTAGCGACGGACAGCAGGGTGGCCGGTACCGGCTTGGCCATCCACTTGATGTTATAGATCTCGCCCCACTCCTGGAAGATATAGCGCTGAAGACGCAGGCCGGTATCCATGGTGGTGCCGGCAAACAGCGCGGCCATAACGGTTAGCATGGTGGCGGCAATGGCTATGTCCAGCCCGGTGCCTGCGCTCAGGATGGCGGCGCCGCCTTCAACAAAGGCAAGCACGCCGCCCTGGCCGAAGGAGTGGTACATGGCCTGCCAGTCTGCCAGGGAGGCAAAGCCGGCGGTGGCCGCAATGATGGCGGCAAGGGCCAGGGCGCCTTCACCGGTGGCGCCGAAGTAACCCACAAAGCGGGCATCGGTTTCTTTATCCAGCTGCTTGGACGTTGTGCCGGAGGAGACTAGGCCGTGGAAGCCGGAAATGGCGCCACAGGCAATGGTGACGAACAGCAGCGGAATCATGGAGGGTGTTCCTGCTGGTACGTCGACGTTGATCATCGGCGCAACCACGGTGGGGTTGGCAATCAGCACGGCGCCATACAGGGCGGCCAGGCCGACAAACAGCTGCAGGCCGTTGATGTAGTCACGGGGTTGCAGCAGCACCCACACCGGCAGCAGGGAAGCGATAGCGGCGTAAACAAACAGAATGATGATCCAGGCGGCACTGGGTGACAAGCCGGCTACGGTTTCCGGCAGCTCAACCGGAACGGAAGGCCCAACGTAAATAAGGGCATAAAGCGCAACTACACCAATCAGTGACACCAGCGGCAGGCTCATCTTGGCCCGGTAAATCGCCTGGCCGATGACCAGTGCGACAGCAATTGCGCCCCACACCGGCACCACGGCGCCCGGATTGTTGATCAGCAGCTTGGCGATAACCACGCCAAATACTGCGTTAACCATCAACAGCACCAGGAAAATTACGATAGAGAAGATGGCGCGGGCCCGGTTGCCGACCACTTCACCAGTGAGCGTGCCGATGGACTTCGCCTTGTTGCGCACGCTGGCCCAGATGGCACCGGCATCGTGAATGCCGGCAAAGAAGATGGTACCCAGGGTGACCCACAGGAACGCAGGCAGCCAGCCCCAGATAACCGCAATGGCGGGCCCGACAATCGGCGCAGCACCGGCGACTGAGGTAAAGTGATGGCCCCACAGAACGAATTTGTTGGTGGGAACAAAGTCAACGCCGTCTTCAAACTCGTGTGCGGGCGTACGGAATTTGTCACTCAGCTTGAAAACAACAAGGGCCAGGAACTTTGAATACACAAAGAAACCCAGCGCCATGCCGCCAAGCCCGAGTAGCATCAATATAATAGCGCTCATTGATGGTTACCTGTTTGGGTTGTGGTATTGGTTGTGTGCTTAAAAAAAAGAGAGCCGGCCAGGGCCAGCTATGAAGGTTGCTTGCATGAAGCACAAGCATGATTAGGATGGTAGCAGAAGCCGTCGGGCTCCCACGCCAGAATCGGCAAGCGATTAGACTAAAGTCTACATTTTGAAGGGGCACGCAATGCCAAGATTTCTACACACCGCCGACTGGCAAATGGGGCGTACCTACAGCCGTTTTGAAACCGAAGACGGTGCAGCGCTGGTGGAAGCCCGGTTCGAGGCCATAGAAAAGCTGGCCCGGCTTGCCAATGAATCTCAGTGCCAGGCGGTGCTGGTGGCCGGTGATGTGTTTGATGCCCAGACGGTATCTGATCGCACCATTCGCCGGGTGTTCAATGCCACCAAGGCATTCCCTGGCCCCTGGGTGATGCTGCCGGGTAACCATGATGCGGCGCTCGCCGAAAGTGTCTGGACCCGCGCTCAACGGTTGGGTGCAGTGCCGGATAACGTGCACCTGGCGCTGGAACCGGGCGTTATCGAACTGGCTGCCGAAGGCCTCGCCATACTGAACGCACCTCTGACCCAGCGTCATACCTATGGCGATCTGACAGAAGCTTTCGGCCGCTACGAGACCCCGGCAGGATTGGTTCGGGTGGGGCTTGCCCATGGCAGTGTGCAGGGATTGCTGGCGGCTGAAATCGATTCCACCAACCCCATTGCGCCGGACCGGGCCCAAGCCAGCAAGCTGGATTACCTGGCATTGGGAGACTGGCACGGTACCAAGGAAATCAACGAACGCACCTGGTACAGCGGTACCCCGGAGCCGGAGCGGTTCCGGAATAACGAGGCCGGTAATGCCCTGATTGTCGATATTGACGGGCCGGGCGAGCTGCCGCAGGTTCAGGTGGTAGCCACCGGTCGTTACCAGTGGCATCAATGGCGGGAAACCCTTTCTGTGGAATCAGACCTGGACCAGTTACTGGAACGCCTGCAAAACCTGCCCGAATCCTCGGTGGTGGATCTTCGGCTGGATGGCCTGATTACCCTGGCGGGCGAAGAAAAACTGCTGCACGGATTGTCGGTTGTCGAAGCCCGTTTCCGCAGCATTCGTTGCGAACGCAGTAACCTGCAGCTGGCACCCACGGACGACGACATTGCCGCCCTGAAAGCCGATGGCTACGTTGGGGAGGTGATCGAAACCCTGCGGGAGCAGCAAGCCGGGGAACAGGGCGAAGCCGCCCGGGATGCCCTGGCCATTCTGGCCTCGATGCTGAAAACACCGGCTCAGGAGGCAGGCCAATGAAACTGCAAAGCCTGAAGGTTGAACAGCTGCGCCAGTTCCGCCAACCCTTTGCCCTTGAGCATCTTCAGCCCGGCCTGAACCTGATCCACGGCCCCAACGAATCCGGCAAAAGTACCCTGGTGCGTGCTATCCGGGCGGCGTTCTTTGAACGTTACCGGTCCCAGGCGGTGGATGACCTTCGCCCCTGGGGCGACTCTGCAGCAGCTCCCACCGTTGAACTGGCCTTCGAGCATCAGGGGGCCCAATGGCGCCTGGTTAAAAGTTTCCTGAAACGCACCCGCTGTGACTTGTCGGTCGGCAACGAAACCTGGAGCGAAGACGACGCGGAGGAAAAGCTGGCGGAGCTGTTGGGTTACCAGTATCCCAAGCGGGGCGCCAGCAAAGCGGAGCATTGGGGAATTCCGGGCTTGTTATGGGTAGAGCAAGGCACGGGGCAGGATATCGAACAAGCCGTTGAACACGCGGGCGATCACCTGAAATCCGCCCTCAATGCCTTGGTTGGCGAGGTGGCCAGCACCGGCGGCGATGCAGTCATCGAGGAAGTAAAAGGCAAGCGCGACGTGTTGCTGACGGCCACCGGCCAGCCCAAGGGTGACTACAAAAAACTGGATAAAGAGCGGGAAGATCTGCAGCAACAGGTCGACGATTTGCAGCTGCGGGTTGAGCAGTATCAGGGGCAGGTGGATCGCCTCGGGCAGTTGTCGCAGGAGTTTGATCGCACCGAACAGGAAAAGCCCTGGGACGATGCCCGACGGCAACTGAACCGGGCCCGTGAACAGCTACAGCAGGTCGAGCAGCTGGAACAGCAGCAGGAACAGGAAAAGAATACTTTGGCGCAGCTGGTTCAGAACCGCGAGCTGCTGGAGCAGAACCTCGGCCACTTGAGCCGGCTGGACGAACAGCGCAGCGCCCGTAAGGCAGAACTGGAGAGCGCCGAACGCAAACTGCAACAAATCGAACAGCAAACCGCTGCACTGGCCGGCGCCCTGAACGATGCCCGGGCTGTCTATGAAAATGCCCGGTCACAACTGCAACGTGCTCGCCAGCAGGAAGTCCGGCAGCGGCTGGAGCAGGATCAACGCCAGTCTGAACAGCGGCAGCAGGCCCTCAGCCAGAACCTGGCCAGGGCCCGGGAATACCAGCAACAGGTTGACGAGGCCCGGGAGCAGGCAAAGGCAAACCGCATTGATACCGCCGCGGTGGTCCGCCTGAAGACAACCGCCAGGGAACTGAATGACGAAACCATCCGTTCCGGCACCGTTGCCACCCGTCTGAGCTGGCACCTGCAGCCCGGCAAAACTATTACCCTCGACGACCGGCAACTGAAGGGGCAGGGCGAACAGCAATTACTGGAAGCCTCGCAACTGGTTATTCCGGGCGTAGGCACGCTGGGCATCGCCCCGGGCGGCGAGGAGTTGGCCAGTACCCGGCGCAAGCTCGACACACTCAAACAATCCCTGGACGAGCAATTGCAGGCCATGGCTGTGGCGTCCGTTGAGCAGGCAGAAAGCCGTGCCTCCGCCTGGGAGGCAGCAGAGCAAAAACGTAAGCATGCCGTCGAGTTGTTGCGTTCGGTCGCCCCGGCCGGGCTGGGGCCACTGGAAACCGAGCTGGCGGAACTGCAGGCAGACATGAAGGCTGCCAGTGAAAAACTGGAAGCCACTCCCGCGCCGGATCAGGAGGTTCAGGTATTGGATCTGGCCGCGGCCGAAAGCGCCCTGTCCAGTGCCGAGAAGCGCTTGAATGACGCCGAGGCCAGCGACCGCAGCCATCAGGCGCAACTGCTCACCGGCAAGCAGGCCCGGGATAACGCGAGGGCCGAATGGCAGCGGCTGGAAGACGAGGCCAACAGCCCCGAGCGCCAACAACAGTTGACCCGATTAACGGCTGAGCTTGCCCGGATCGAACAGCAGCAGGTCAGCCTGCGCGAGAGCATGGCGAAGCGGGAGCAGCAAATCCGCGAGGCCCGGCCGGATATCCTGCGGCAGGATATCGACCGTTTTCAGCGCACGATCCAGACTTTGCAGCAAACCCAGGAAGACCGGCAACGGGAACTTCGGGACATTCGTGTTCGGCTTGAAGCCTGGGGTGCCGAAGGCCTGGAGGAGCAATTGAGCGAGAAGCAGGCGGAGCTGGAACAGTGCCAGCGCCGCTACCAGGAGCTGGATCGCCGCGCCCGGGCACTGGATTTGCTGCTCACATTGCTGACGGACAAACGCCAGGCGCTGACCCGGCGCCTGCAGGCCCCGCTGCAAAAACACCTTAACTATTACCTGTCGCTGCTATTTCCGAATGCAACGCTGGAGGTGGACGAACACCTGCGGCCGGGAACCTTCAACCGGGGGAATGAGCTGGGCCAGATTGCCGAGCTGAGTTTTGGTGCCCGGGAACAGATGGGGCTGATCAGCCGCCTGGCCTATGCCGACCTGTTGAGGGAAGCCCAAAGGCCCACCCTGATTCTCCTGGACGACACCCTGGTGCACAGTGATCAGAACCGGCTGGAAGACATGAAACGTATCTTGTTCGATGCTGCACGCAGGCACCAGATCCTGCTGTTCACCTGTCACCCCGAAAAATGGCAAGACCTCGGAGTGCCGCCCATTGACCTCCAGAAGCTGAAAAGCTGAAATGAAAAACTCTGTAAAATAACTGAAACTTCTTACGACATAACTGATCTGCCCCCGGGTTTAATCGAAGCTTGGCAGTTCCGGTTTTACCAGCGGCTTGCCGGCAGCTTCCCAGGCTTCAATGCCACCTGCAATAGACTGAACATGAATGTACCCCATTTCCTTCATGGCCCTGGCTGCCAGGGCTGAACGGCCGCTGTTCTTGCAGTAGATCACCAGGTTCAGGGCCCGGTCTTCAAATGCCGGATCGTTGGTGAGCTTGAATTCCAGAATGCCACGGGACACATTGACGGCGCCGGGAATGTGGCTGGTGTTGTATTCGTCTGCTTCGCGCACATCCAGCAGTACGTCCGCTTTCTTGATGGCGTCGTCGGCCTGGTCCAGCGGAATTTCACGAATTTCCGCGCGGGCGGCTTCCACAAGGTCGTGTGCTGTTTTCATTGGCAGTCTCCTAAAAGTTGGGTCACGGCAGGTTCTCCCGCCAGTGCTTCACGTGAACCTGGGCCTTGATGGCATCGATCACTTCCAGAATCAGGGTGATCAGCGCCTCTTTCTCGCGGTCTTCCGTCAGCCCCTGAGCCGGGTCCGGCAGGAACACGTTAACGATGTCTTCAATAAAGGCATGGTTGGTGGAGGAGGCGAGGTCATCCAGGATCTGGTGCACCACGTTGGCCACGATGTCACCCACCGCATTTTCCAGGGTGTCCTGAATGGTCGGACCCACGACCGGCAGGTACTTCAGGCGTGACAGTTCCAGGTTCTGTTTCAGGGCATGGTCTACCCGGTTTTCCAGGTAAACCCGCAGGGCACCCCGATTGGGGATATAGCCCTGCTTCGCGGCCTGGGCGACCCTTTCGGACAGCCAGTCAGACAACATTTCCCGCCGCGGGAAAAGAATGTCGTGTTGGATACGCTCGAACAGGGGCGAACCACGTTTCACCTCATCCTGCACGCCGCTCAGCACCTTCAGCACAATCCGGTCAGACAGCTCTTCCATAAAGGCTTCGTAGTAGAAGATGACAAACCGGTACAGGCGGGTGCTGGTGAAGTCGATGATCTTGTACTGGTGCAGCCGGTAAATAATGGAAATAATCCGCAGTACCCGGAGAAAACGCAGGCTGCCCACCGGAATACACCCCACCAGGTCGTACCAGTGGATGAACGGATAGAAATACCAGCGGTCATACACCCGGGCCTTGATGGAGTAACCCCAGCGCAGGACAAACTCGCCCAGGAAGATCGACACGAAGATCAGGTCGTAGAAAATGAAGCGTTCGTGGATGGGGTGGTAAAGCTCCTGAATGGCCGGGGCGTAGTCTTTCAGCAGGTTTTGTACGGCTATAAAGTTATAAATCGAGTCCCAGATAATCAGCGCGAGATTGAGGATCAGCAGCCCCAGCATCACAAAGTCGATGATGAACCAGGTCAGCTGGTGGCTGGATTTTAGGTTTTCTCGGTTTATCTTGAGCATCCGGGCTACCTTGGGGCCTACAATATCAAAGCTAAGTGACTGGAAGGTTAGCCTATTCAGTCGGTAAACTCAGCAACCTGTTTCAGGGAATCAGCCCGGACACCGGATCGGACGCCATTAAAACCAGCATGCTGTTAGCCAGAACCTTACAACGCCTTGCCACCATTAGCCCGGGCCTGGTGATGCTGGTGCTTGCCCCTGCCGTATTCGCCAGCCAGGTTCGGGTGGAGGTTGAGGGCGATGTGGATAACCTCCAGGACAACGCCCAGATCTTTGTTGGCGAAGTGGAAGGCCGCACTGCCGATGGCTTGCGCCGTTACGCCGACACCGCCATTGCCCAGGTGAAAGAGGCGGCCCGGGCGCTGGGCTATTACAGTCCCGAGGTACGCTGGAAAGTAGAAGAAGCCGGCGATGAACCGGCGGAGCTGGTGCTTACCCTCATTCCCGGCGAGCCGGTGCTTATCCGCTCCCGCAATGTGATGATCGAAGGGCCGGATGGCGCACAGGAAGACTTCCGGCAGAACCTCCCGAAAACGCCTGCACAAGGCGATGTGCTGCACCATGGCCGGTACGATGCCCTGCGCCAGTCTATCCAGAACACGGCCAACAGGCTGGGCTATTTCGAGGGCGAATTCCTGACCCGCCGGCTGGAAGTGGATCCCGCCAAAAACGCCGCTGACATCACCCTGGAGTACCAATCCGGCGAACGCTACCGGCTGGGCAAGGTCACCTTTCTGGAAGGCCACGAGTTCGAACAGAACCTGCTGGAGCAGTTTGTTACTTTCGAGCCCGGTATTCCGTTCCATGCCGATGAAGTGGCAAAACTCAGTAACGATTTGTCCAACAGTGGCTATTTCTCCGGGGTGGATGTAGACGCCGCGCCGTCAAAGGCAGAGGACCGGGTAATCCCTGTCGATATCGCCCTGACGCCCCGGCCGCCGCGCTCCGTGGCCGCCGGCGTTGGCTTTTCGACAGACGTCGGCCCCCGGTTCCGGGGTAACTGGCGGGAACACTACATCAATCCCATGGGGCACCGCCGGGGCGCCGACACCGAACTGTCCGAGTTACGCCAGAGCGTGAGCGGCTGGTACGAGCTGCCGCTGGACCCGCCCATGACGGATGCCATCCGCCTGACCTCCGGTTATCAGCGCGAACATATTGAAGATGTGGAGTCTGAGAGGCTCACCTTCGGCCAGCAGTGGAGTCACCAGCTGGACAACGGCTGGATGCAGATATTGTCCATGCGCTGGGAAGGGGAGCGCTTCAATATTGGTGAGGAAGAGCAGGGTAACTCCAGCCTGTTATTGCCGGGTGTCAGTTATTCCAAGCTGCACGCCAACTCGCCGCTCGACCCGTCCCGGGGGTATCGCCTTCAGTTCGACGTGACCGGGGCCCATCGGGCGGTGATTTCGGATGCCGATATCCTGCATGTGAACTTCCTGGCCAAGGGGCTCTATACCCTGGCCGGCAAGCACCGGTTTCTCGCCCGATTCAATTTCGGTGGCGTGGCCACCAACAGCTTCCGGGATGTTCCGCCTTCGTTGCGCTTCTTCGCCGGTGGTGACCAGAGCGTTCGGGGTTACGGCTACGAAACCCTGGCTCCGAGAGACTCAGACGACGTAGCCGTTGGTGGTCGTTATATGCTGGTAGGCAGCGCCGAATACCAGTATGAGTTTGTCCGCAACTGGCGTGTGGCGGCCTTTATTGATGAGGGTAATGCCGTGGATGATGTCTTTGATCCCCTGGCCACCGGCGTGGGTATGGGCATTCGCTGGGTGAGCCCGGTGGGCCCTTTGCGCCTGGATGTGGCCAAGGGTATGGATGACCAGTTCGGCGGCGGCTGGCGGATTCACTTCTCCATGGGGCCGGAACTGTGACCGAAACGAATCAGACACCTCCGCAGCCGGAGCATGGCGCAGTGCCAGCCAGGCCGCCCCGACACAAACGCTGGTGGTTCTGGCCACTGGTGATTGTGTTGCTGGTGTTGCTGTTGCCCTTGGTGCTGGTGGCTATTGTTTTGCTGGCGCTTCTGACCGATACCGGTACTGCCTGGACTATCGACCAGATTCCCGGGCTGCAAACCGAGGCGGACCAGGGGTCCCTGCTGGGCCAGTGGCAGGCGGAACGGCTGGAATGGCGCGGCTATGGCGTGGAAGTACTGTTGCTGGCGCCGGAAGTGGACTGGTCTCCCAGCTGCCTGTTCGAAAAGACCCTGTGCCTGGATACCCTGAAAGCCGAACAGATCGATGTAACGGTTCAGCCTTCTGATACCGCGGAAGACACAGAACGGGGTGATATCAGCCTGCCCGCTATCAACCTGCCGGTGGCGTTGGTGGTGGGTGATGTGCAACTGGGGCCGTTTAAGCTGAACGGCAGCCCCATCTGGGACAAGGTGGAGCTGCGCAGTGAAGCATCCGGCGCCAGCCTTACCGTAAACCACGCCCTGTACCAGCTGGGCGAGATCCGGGTGACTGCCAGTGGCCGCGCTGAAATGCGCCGGGATTGGCCGGTGGATCTCGATGTTACGGCACAGTTGCCACCCCCGAGCGGAGACAGCTGGACGATCGCGGCCAACCTGGCGGGCAGCGTGCGGGATCTTCGGGTATCCGGAACCAGCAGCGGCTACCTGAATGCACAATTGAACGGCACCGTGCAGCCGCTGGCAGCGCAGTTGCCGGCGGCGCTCACCATTGAGTCAGAGAGCTTCCTGGCCTACGACACCCTGCTGGAAACCCTGACCCTGGAAAACTGGGTGGTGTCGCTGGACGGTTCCCTTGCCAACGGCTTCCGTACCCGTACCAGTGCCAACCTTCCCGGTACAACCGGCACCATCGAAACCGTCATCAGGGGCCTGGTCACAACCGGTGGTGTCGACAACCTGGTCCTGACCATGACCGGGCCGGCGGCCAGTGCGCCCTCTGGCGAACAGCCCGACGCTCCGGGCACCCTGGAAGTTCAGGGCAGCGCGAGCTGGTCTGGTGGCCTGCAGGCAGAGGCCGACCTGGTCCTTGACCGTTTCCCCTGGTTCGGACTGATTCCCGGGCTGGAGCCGCCACCGGTTGCCGTGAACCGGCTGGAAGGGAATGTTGAGTACAACGATGGCAACTACAACGCCGATTTACAGGCGGCGGTGAGCGGTCCGCAAGGCGATGCGGAGCTTACCGCAGCCCTGACCGGGGACCTGGAAGCGGTTCGCATCACACAGCTGGATATGACCACCGGGGCAGGTTCCCTGACCGGCGATGCCGAACTGGCCTTCGCGGATCAGCTGGCCTGGCAGGCCCGGCTGCTGCTGGATCAGTTCAACCCTGGCTACTGGGTGCCGGTGCTGGAAGCCAGTCTCAACGGTGAGGTCAATTCCGAGGGCCGGCTGGTGCCGGACAGCCTGCCGGTAATGACCGCCGACTGGGACCTGAAAGGTCGCTGGCAGCAGGAGCCGGCCACCGCCCGGGGTAAACTTAGCAGCGACGGCACCGACTGGCGCGTGCAGGATCTGCTGGTGGCGATAGCGGAGAACCGGATAGAAGGCGAGGGGCGCTACGGTGAGAGCCTGGGCGCGGGCCTGACAGTGAACCTGCCGCAGCCGGACCGTCTGCTGCCCGGCCTGGCCGGTCGCTTCTCGGCCAGGGTGGACCTGGCGGGTTCGGCGCAGGATCCCGCGGGCAAGGTGACGCTTGATGCCAGTGAATTCGAATGGCAGGACCTGCTGCGCATTGAAAACATGGAACTGGATGCCAGCCTTGCCAGTGGCGGCGTGCTGGATGCCAGCCTGAACGCAGAAGCGTTGCGTGTAGCTGGGCAGGAACTGGCTGCGGTGACTGCAGACCTTGATGGTACCCGGGCGGACCACCAGCTGGCGTTGACTGTGCAGCACCCGGAAGCCTCGGTGGCGCTGACGTTCGTCGGCGCCCTGGGTGAAGCCTGGAACAGCTGGCAGGGCGCCTTGGCCCGGGGCGAAATCGATGTGCCCGGCCCGGAGCAAACCTGGCGGCTGGAAGCGCCGGTAAGCCTGGATTACACGGCTGACGGCGAAGTGTTGTTTGGCGCCCACTGCTGGCGCTGGCAGGCCAGCTCGGTGTGTGCTGAAGACCAGCAGCTGCTGCCGGATACCCGGATCGCCTATCAGATTCGCCAGTTCCCCATGCAGGCGCTGGCGCCGTTGTTCCCGGAAACCTTCCGCTGGCAGGCGTCCCTGAACGCAGACATTGACCTGGCATTCACCGAACAGGGCCCGGATGGCCTGATCAGTCTTGATGCTGGCGGCGGGGCCTTCGAATTCCTGATCCTGGATGACTGGGAAACCCTGCAGCATGAATCCCTGACCCTGGAAGCCCGGCTGAAGCCTGAAACCGCAGAACTGGCCATGGCGCTCCGGGGCCCCGAACTGGGCAGCTTTGACCTGGAACTGGCGGTGGACCCTAATACCGAAAGCCGGCCCATCGATGGCCGCTTCAACCTGAAAGATCTGAACCTGGCTTTCCTGTCGGCCTTTGCCGGCATTGAAGAGGTGGCCGGCGAGGTCAATGGTCAGGGGAGTTTGTCTGGGCCGCTGTTCCGGCCCCAGGTGCAAGGAGAACTGGCGCTCACCGACGGCCGGGTGTTCGACCCGGGCCTGCCGCTGCCCATGGAAGACATCGTGCTGGTTCTGGAATTTCTGGGCAGCCGGGCCGACATCAGCGGCCGTTGGAAGAGTAACGATCGCAGCAGTGGCGAGCTGGGCGGTTACCTGGACTGGCAGGATGAACCTGAAGTCCAGCTGAATATCAGCGGCGAGCGGCTGCCGGTTTCGGTCGAGCCCTATGCCCGGGTAGAAGTGGGCCCGGATCTGACCATTGCTTTCCGCGCCGGTGAGCTGGCGGTGTCAGGCCGGGTGGATGTGCCCCGGGGTGATATCGAAATCAAGGGCCTGCCGCCATCGGCGGTTTCGGTATCCGAGGACGAAGTCATTGTCGGTGTCGAACAGGACGAGCCCGCCATTCGCACCATGCTGATGGATATCACCGTAGTGGTGGGTGAAGACGAAGTATCCTTCAATGCCTTTGATGTAACCGGCAACCTGGAGGGCACCCTTCGCATTGGCAACAACATGGATACCCGCGGCACCCTGCAGTTGGTGGACGGTCGCTACGAAGCCTTCGGGCAAGACCTGGACCTGCGCAGGGCGCGGATAATCTTTGTGGGGACTCTGGCCGAGCCATACCTGGATGTGGAAGCCGTGCGCACCGTCGATACCGTTGTGGCGGGTATTCGCCTGAGCGGGCCGGTGAACGCGCCGACCACGGAAGTGTTCTCGGAGCCGTCCATGCCCCAGAGTGATGCACTGTCGTACATTATTCTTGGCCGGGCACCCCAGAGTCAGGGCGATGAAGGCCAGATGAGCCGGGCGGCGATTTCGCTGGGGCTGAACCAGGCCAGCGGGATAACCCAGAGTATCGGAGACGAGTTGGGTATTCGTAACCTGACCCTGGAAGCGGAAGGCTCTGGCGACCAGTCTGCCGTAGTGGCCAGCGGTTACATTACCGACGAGCTCAGCCTGCGCTACGGGGTGGGTATTTTCGAGCCAATCACGACCGTGGCGCTGCGCTATGACCTGGGCAAGTATTTCTATCTGGAGGCGGCCAGCGGGCTGGTGGCCTCCCTCGATATCTTCTATACCCGTAATTTCTGACCCGGTTCAGTCCAGTTCGAAGGTGGCGCTCACGCTGGACTGAATCTCACGGGGGCCCACGCTCGAGACGGTATCCCGGGCGGACTTGGCTTCTGCCATCATCATCGGCACGGGCCGGTGCCCACCGTTGATGTTGATAGACACCACCTCGCCGCAGGTTTTGTCCAGCTGCTCCGCCACGAACTGGCAGCGGTTTCGGGCGTCCTCGATGGCCCGGGCTAGCGCCTGCTGCTCAAGCCCCTGCTCGTCGGAATGGAAAAACTGGTGGCTGCCAAGGTTGTACTGGAGGCCCAGTCTATTGGCCTGCTCCAGCAGCGGGTTCAGTAGTTCCAGATCATTGATCGAGAAGCTCACGGTTTGGCTGGCGACGGAGACCCGTTCAGGCTCCTTGCCTTTCTCCTGAACCGGCAGGGTGCGTGTATACAGGTTTACATCCGCGTCTGAGTAGTCCTGCAACTGGTCTCGCCAGGTTTTGATGGCGCTACGCCACTTGTCCATGGTGTCGGCTACCTGGGCGGAAGCCTTCTGGGGTTGCCTGTGCTCGGCAGAAACGGAAAACTGCAGGCGGGCGCTGTCCGGGTTGTAACGCACCACGCCTTCACCAGTCAGGCTGACTTCGCCGGCATTGGCGGCCAGGGGCACAGCTGCAGTCGCTAACAGGGCGGCGGTCAGTGCCAGGGGGTGTTTCAGCGATACCATCATCAAACTCCTTATTGATCAAAGGCCGAATATCGGCTTTCCAGTCTTTCCAGTTTTCTGCCCCGGGCGGCGTGCACAAAGTGGCTGAAAATGTGCCGGTGCCCGGTGTGGTAAAGCAGGTATTCCGGATGCCATTGCACGCCCATCAGCCACTGGGCTCCGGTGTTTTCAATGGCCTGTACGAACCGGTCGTTATCCAGCGCCGTTACCCGCAGGTTCCGGCCCAGCCGTTTGATGGCCTGGCTGTGAATTCGGTTGGCGCCAATCACCGTGGCAGGCATCAACCGGCCTAGCCGGCTGTCTTTCACCAGTTGTACGGTTTGCAGGGGCAGCAACAGAGGCCGGTGGCGGGTATGTTCCCGCAGCGGAGTTACGTTCTGGCACAGGGTGCCGCCGTGGAACACATTGATAAACTGTGCGCCCCGGCAAATGCCCAGCACCGGAATATTGATGGCTTCGGCCTGAACCAGCAGCCGGTGATCGGTGGAATCCCGCTTGCGATCGTACCGGGCCGTTACCTGGGGCTGTTGCCCGTAAAGCTCCGGGTGTACGTGGGTGCCACCGGACAGCACCAGCCCGTCCAGCAGGGACACATCGGTATGACTGCCGGGGCGAATGTAATGGGTGTTGGCACCGTGCAGGCGCAGGGCCAGGTTGATCAGCCGGTGCGCCAGGCTTCTTCGCACCGGGCCACTGATGCCGATAGTCAGCCCCGGTTTCTCCGGCAGCTCTTCTGCCATCGGCATGTCGTTGCCCTGATAATCAGACATAACCGTGTTGTTTCAGCCAGTTGTCCGTGGTCTCACGCCAGGAATGAGTGAGGTTGTGGAAGCTGAACTTCTGGGCTTCCCGGAACCGGCTGCGTAAATCGGCCAGGTCTTCCGGATGTGCGGCCAGCTGCTCCAGAACCACCCAGTCATTCCACACCGTGGAGAAATGCCAGCGCGGGTTGTCGATGTCGCAGTCCGGCAGGCGGTAATGCAGGGTAGGGCGGCTCTTGATCCTGGGGTCCTTCACGTAGCCTGCCAGCAGTTCCTTGTCGAGATGGGCGAACAGCGGCAGCAGGTCCAGGGCCTTGTTGCGGGTGGGGTTGTAGTGCAGGTAATCCCGCATCAGGGTTTCCAAATCCGGGCGATAGTCATCCGCCATCAGCTTCTCGGTATACCGGCTGCTCCAGGGTTCGATATAGGTGGTGAACTTACGGCTGATATCCAGCTGGTGCCGGGCTTTAAGCCAGTCGTAAAGGGCAGCAAAGGCTTGCAGGTAGGCTACCAGGGTGGCGGGTTCCAGGTCCGGCAATTCCGGGTTCAGCTGCAGGCCAAAGGCAAAGTAGATGGCTTCACGGCTACCTTCGGCGCCCAGTTCCCGTAGCTCATCCATCAGGGTTTCGATCAGTTCCAGTTTCGAGAACGCCAGCGGCGGGCCGACAATCTCCAGCGGAATGACCTTCTCGGCAGCAAAGTCGATCACATCCATGGCATGGCTGCCCAGCTCCCGGATGGATTGCGGCAGGCGCTCGTCGTCCAGGTCCAGCTCCTTGATGGGATCGGAGTCCAGTTCGATGGTAAAGCGGCCATGTTCGGTGTCCAGTGCGGTCACGTAGCGTGAGGTCAGCTCCGGCGACCCGCCGAGCAAGCGGGCGGCATGCTGCACCAGTTGTTCGTAACCGAGCCCCGAAAGCTCGATTTCGACCCCTACGCGACGTTCTCCACCTTCGTGGTTTTTCAGTCTTTCCGGCATCTTGCAACGATTGGCTGCGTTCATGGAGTGTTTGCATCCCCTTGCTTCGTTTCAGGTCACCTTAACACAGGCTTGCGCCGTGTCCCGTTACCCAAAGGAAAGAAACTGCACAGGGACTTTACACTGGATAAAACACTGTATATAGTCAAATCACTGTATAAAAAACCAGGACGAACAACCCCGGAGAAAAAGCATGAAGCTGACCGCCCGACAGTCCCAGGTGCTGGATATTATCCGGCGATATCTGGATGAAACCGGTTATCCGCCCACTCGCGCAGAAATCGCTGCCGAGCTGGGTTTCCGCTCGGCCAATGCGGCGGAAGAGCATCTCAGGGCGCTGGCTCGCAAAGGTGCGATCGAGATGGTGCCGGGCGCCAGCCGCGGTATTCGCCTGCCGGAGGCTGAGCCGGATCTGGGGTTGCCGGTCATTGGTCAGGTAGCAGCGGGTAGCCCGATCCTGGCGCAGGAGCATGTGGAAGATCATTGCACCCTGAAGCCGGACTTCTTCTCGCCCTCGGCAGATTACCTGCTGCGGGTTCGGGGTATGAGTATGAAGGATATCGGCATCCTGGATGGCGACCTGCTGGCGGTGCATCGCACCCAGGATGTTCACAATGGCCAGGTAGTCGTGGCCAGGGTGGGCGAGGAAGTTACCGTCAAACGCTACCGCCGTGAAGGCTCAAGGGTCTGGCTGATTGCGGAGAACGAAGAGTTTGCTCCTATCGAAGTGGATCTGAGTGAGCAGGAATTGTTTATCGAAGGTCTTGGTGTGGGTGTAATCCGGCGCTCCGATCTTCACTGAACAGGCAGGTGAGTTATGGAACAGTTGAGCTTCAATCAGAACATGGCGTTTCATCCGGCCACAGTGGCACCGGCGCAAGCGATCTCTGCGGGTCAGCGCCCGGCAAGCATGCGTCGGCCTGCAGGTGGTTCGGCAGCGGGTCATTCGGGCCTGGGCGGCAATGTGACGGAGATTATCCTGCCGGAAGGACAGGTAGAGAACTTTCAGCTGTTATTGCCCATGCTCACCCAGCTGAACCAGGAAAAGCGCTGGCTGGCGTGGATTGATCCGCCCCAGGCGCTGGTGGCCAAGTGGCAGAAGATGCATGGCATTGTGGCGAACGAGATCCTGGTGCTGCGTTCAACCGCGGAATACCCGGCCCAGCAACTGGCAGAGCGCGCCCTGGGCGCAGGTACCTGTCATGCGGTAGTGCTCTGGACCAACAAGCTGGGGCGCGCCGCCTTTGATTCACTGCAAAAGGCTTCTGCGAAAGGCAACAGTCACGGGGTGATTTTGCGCCAGCGCTGAGGGCTGGCGCAGTATCGGTCAGTGCAGGGTATAGCTGGGCTGGGGGTCGATCGCGTCGCCGTCTTCGTCATCCCATTCCATGTCATGGCCCATGTCGTAGTCGATATTGCCGGCGGCTTCAATGCCTGCAGCAATCATGGCCTTTGCCACGTTCATATCCCGGTTCTCCATCATGTCCCGGGCTTCTTCGGAAAAAGAAATGCGCACCAGTGGGGCGGCATCATCGTCTATCCGGCGCAACGCGTAGTCGCCGTCAGAGAGTTGTACAATTTCAAAAAACGATGGTGACATTCGTTAAACCTTTGTCGTCATTCGGGTTGTTTCGGTGCAGCCGTGGTCAGGGCTGCTACCACTCGCCGTGCCGCTCTTCGAGTTCCCTTGCAAAAATGGCCATGGCTGCCCTGGTCTGTTCCAGTGCCTGCAGGGAGCGGTCCGGGCCTTCTTCTGCGGCTACCGCAATAATGTTGTCGGCAGAGACCGTCTTTTTCTGCGCCGGTGGTTGGCCCAGGGCCTTGTCCAGCTGAACCAGGTGGTTCCACCAGCTGTCCCGCTGCTGCGCGAGGCTGTCGAGAGTTTCGACTTCCGCCACGTCGTAGTCGAATAGTGCCTTTAACTCGGCCAGGCTGTGCGGCGTTTCCGTCTTTTTCTGGTGCAGCCTTGCGACCATCGTCAGCAGTACGTCGCGGGCTCGCAGCAGGACTTCTGCCACTGCCTGAGACCGGGCTTCTCCGATCACGGCTGCCGGCAGTCCGGTGCTGGCAGCATTGCTGGTTGTTGGCTGGTCAAATTCCCGGATCAGTACCTGGGCCAGGTACAGTTTTTGTGAAACCAGTGAATACCACGTTGAAGCCATGCAATACCTGCCCACATGCAGTGCCGGATGATCAGTTGCCCGCCTGAAGACCACACCCTTCTATATCCATCAGGCCAAGCCGCTAATAGTATCATTTTTGTCCACCCATTTCCTCCCCTTTGATGGTTGCTGTTGATACAGGTGCCTGTTCACAAGAAACTACAAACCTTCACTTGAAACGGTCGTTTGAAACTGGCAAAAAGGGCCGTAGTTCGGGCGAAGGTCGATCGCCCGACCATTCAGAATGGAGGTTGAGGGATGCGAAACCAGTTGGTTGCGGCGGTTACCGCGGCAGTAATGGGGTTGTCCGGACCCGTTGTGGCAAAGGTTTCACCTGCCGAAGCAGAGCGGTTGAACAATGAGCTCACACCGGTCGGTGCCGAACGCGCCGGTAATGCCGAAGGCACTATTCCGGCCTGGAACGGCGGCCTGGCAACACCACCGGCAAACTGGCGAGAGGGAACCAAGGAGATTGATCCGTTCCCGGAAGACAAGCCACTTTATACCGTTACCCGCGATAACATGGATCAGTACCGTGATGTGCTGTCGGATGGCCATATCCGGATGCTGGAACAGTACGGGCCGGAATTCTTTATGCCGGTTTACCAGACGCGCCGGACGGCAGCCTTCCCCGGGCATGTCTACGAAAGGTCTTTCGAAAATGCCTTGAGCGCAGAGCTGCTGGACAACGGCAACGGCGTGCGCAACACGATCATGACCAGTCCGTTCCCCATTCCCCAGAACGGGCTTGAGGCGATCTGGAATCACATCCTCCGTTATCGGGGTGAAGAGGTTTCGTTCCGCAGTGCCTCCGCCACGCCCCAGCGCGACGGCGCCTACAACGAAGTGGTTAACCAGTACGATTACTACCTTGCCTACAGCCAGATTGGCGCCGAGCTGGCAGATATCGACAACAAGATCTTCTACCTGAAAACCGAGACCATCGCGCCCAGCACCCTGGCCGGCACCATCACACTGGTGCACGAAACTTTGGACCAGGTCCGTTCACCGAGGCTGGCATGGCGGTATGATTCCGGTTCACGGCGTTTGCGCCGGTCACCGAACCTGGCCTACGAGACAGATCTACCCAACTCCTCGTCGCTGCGTTCCGTTGACCAGAAAGACATGTACAACGGTGCCCCTAACCAGTACGACTGGGAGCTGAAAGGCAAGCGGGAACTGCTGGTGCCGTACAATGCGTACAAGCTGCATGACGACAACATTCGCCCCTCGGATGTGATTCGCCCGAACCACATCAACCAGGAGCTGACCCGCTACGAGTTGCACCGGGTCTGGGTAGTGGAAGCCAAGCGGCGCATTGGTATTAGCCATATCTACGATCGCAGGGTGTTCTACATTGATGAAGACAGCTGGCAGATCCTGGCCTCTGAAGAGTATGACGAAGAGGGTGAGCTGTGGCGCGTGTCGGAAGCCCACAATATTAGCTACTACAGTGTGCCGGTGTTCTGGACCACCATGGAAATGACCTACGACCTCAAGGCGCAGCGTTATTACATTGATGGCCTGGATAACGGTTACCCGGCCTACGATTTCGATCCGGGCTTCCGGGGTAATGAGTTTACCGCCTCGGCGGCACGGCGGGCAGCACGACGCTGATACCTGACAGAGACACCGGTTAATGCCCAACAACAATAAAGTACTGGTAGTGAGTGAAGATCCCGGCCTGCGCCGGGATCTTGTTACTATCCTGGAGTTTCTGGGTGAAGGCCCGGTGGCTGCTGACGACCTGTCAGTGGCAGCGCAATTGCAGGATGGGGAGGGTCAGCCGGAGGGTTTCTCCGTGGCCGTGCTGGCAGGTGACGGCCAGGCCTTACGGGATAGCCTTCAGGAGCTTGCCCGCATCGCCCCGGCTTTGCCGGTGTTGCTGGCCGGCGGGCCTGAGGCTGCCGACCTGCCCAGAGATCTCGCCAGCCGCATTATCGCCCGCCTTGAATGGCCCCTGAATTACGCCAAGTTTGTCGATTCCCTGCACCGGGCCCAGGTGTACCGTTCCCAGTTTGACCAGGGCAATGGCCGCGGGCACCAGCGGGGTGTCCAGCTGTTTCGCAGCCTGGTGGGCACAAGCCGTCGCATACAACAGGTGCGCGATCTGATGGAGCAGGTCGCCGACCGGGACGTCAGCGTGCTGATCACCGGAGAATCCGGAACGGGCAAGGAGGTGGTCGCCCGGAACCTGCACTACCATTCCGATCGTCGCGATCAGCCCTTCGTGCCGGTAAACTGCAGTGCCATACCGGCGGACCTGCTTGAAGGCGAGCTGTTTGGCTATGAACGGGGAGCCTTTCCCGGTGCCATCACCGAGCGGTCCGGGCGCTGTGAACTGGCCAACGGCGGAACCTTGTTCCTGGATGATGTCAGCGAGCTGCCCCTGAACACCCAGGTGAAGGTGCTTAGGCTGGTGCAGGATGGCAACTTCGAACGCATCGGCAGTAATCGCTCCCGGCCCACCAACGTGCGGATTATTGCGGCGGCAGACAAGAATCTCGAACAGCTGATCGAAGCCGGCCGCTTCCGTGAAGACCTGTACTACCGGTTGAATGTTTTTCCCATCGATATGCCCGCCCTGCGTGATCGGGTCGAAGATATTCCCCTGCTGATCAACGAACTGATCTCCCGTATGGAAAAGGAAAAACGCGGCTCCCTGCGGCTGAACTCGGCTGCCATCATGAGCCTGTGCCGCCATGACTGGCCGGGCAACGTGCGGGAGCTGGCCAACCTGGTGGAGCGGCTGGCCATCATGTACCCCTACGGCGTGATTGGTGTTCAGGAGTTGCCCCGGAAATTCCGCTACCTGGATGACCACGACGAACACCTGGCGCCGGAAGATCAGGGCTTGCCTTCTGCCGTTCCCGGCCTGGTTGGGTTGGACGGGCCGGTACTGCTGCCGGTTAACGGCATAGACCTCAAGGACTACCTGGCCAATCTCGAGAAGCAACTGATCGAGCAGGCCCTTAATGAAACCGGGGGCGTGGTGGCACGGGCTGCAGAGAAATTGCGTATCCGCCGAACCACACTGGTAGAGAAGGTGCGCAAGTACGGCCTGCGGGAAGAACCCCCGTCCTCCTGACGCCGAAGCGCCCCGAGTTTGCCTGCGGGGCTTTGATTCCGGCGGCCTTTCTGAGAAAGTATCGGGATATGCGCACGACAGGGAGTTGACCGATGAACGACAAACCGCATCTTGATGAAGAGGCGCTGGCCGAACTGAAGGATGTCATGGAAGAAGAGTTTGATGTCCTGATCCAGACCTATCTGGCCGACTCCAGGAGCCGCATCGAAAGCCTGGAGCAGGCGCTGTCAGAGAATAATCCGGACGTTTTTACCAAGACCGCCCACAGCTTCAAGGGCAGCAGCATCAATATTGGTGCGCCCCGGCTGGGGCAGGTGTGCTTTGAAGCGGAGAAGCTGGGTAAGGCCGGAGCACTGGAACAGGCTCCGGCCGTACTGGAGCAGATTTACACGGAGTTCCGGGAGGTGCAGCAGCGCCTCGAGAACTTCGGTTAATCGTTTTTGCTTTCGTAGATCTTGCGGCCCCAGGCTTCTTTCTCGCCTGGCAGGACCAGGTTCAGGATAATCGCCACCACGGCACACAGGGCGATCCCTTCCAGCTGCCCCAGCACCATGTTGCCAATACCGAACACCAGGGTAACACCCACGATCACCAGGTTACGGGACTGAGACAAGTCCACCTGGTGGCGGATCAGGGTGTTCAGGCCCACCACGGCGATCGACCCGAACAGCAGACACAGAATGCCGCCCATGACCGGCACAGGAATAGTCTGCAGCGCGGCGCCGAATTTGCCCACAAAGGCCAGTACAATGGCGACAACGGCCGCCCACCACATTACCTTCGGATTGAAGTTGCGGGTCAGCATGACTGCGCCGGTGACTTCCGAGTAGGTGGTGTTGGGCGGCCCGCCCAGCATAGACGCAGCACTGGTGGCCAGGCCGTCGCCCAGCAGGGTGCGGTGCAGGCCGGGCTTTTCCAGGTAGTTCTTGCGGGTGACGTTGCCGATCGCCAGTACATCGCCAATGTGCTCAATGGCCGGGGCAATGGCCACCGGAATCATGAACAGGATGGCGCCCCGGCTGAACGCGGGTGCGACGAAATTCGGCACCGAGAACCAGGCCGCCTGCTCGATGGCGGTGGTGTCGACAATGCCGGCAAACCAGGACAGCACATAGCCCACGATCACGCCGAACATGATTGGCACCAGCCGGAAGATGCCCTTGGCCCAGACCGACATCACAATGGTCACGGTCAGGGAAATCATGGCAATCCAGATGGCTGTGTTGTAGGGCACCAGCTCTGCGGCACCGTCACCGGTGCGGCCAGAGGCCATATGCACGGCCAGCGGGGCCAGGCCCAGGCCGATGGTCATGATCACCGGGGCGATCACCACCGGCGGCAGCAGGCGGGTGACAAACCCGGTGCCGCGCAGGCGAACAGCGCCGGACAGAATGATGTACAGGATACCTGCAGCCATCAGGCCGCCGAGGGTTTCTTCCAGCCCGAACCTGCCCTTGGCGGCAATGATCGGGGCGATAAACGCAAAGGACGATGCCAGGAAGATCGGAATCTGGCCTCCGGTCACCACGTGGAAGATCAGGGTGCCGATACCCGCCGTGAACAGGGCCACGTTCGGATCCAGCCCGGTAATCAGCGGCATCAGCACCAGGGCGCCGAAGGCCACCAGCAGCATCTGGGAGCCGGCCAGCGCCTGCTTCCAGACCGGATCGTTGCTATGGTCCTGCATACTCAGACGTCCTTCTGCTTGGTGCCGAAGATCTTGTCGCCGGCATCGCCCAGGCCCGGCAGGATGTAGCCTTTCTCGTTCAGGCGTTCGTCAACTGAAGCGGTGTAGATGGAAACGTCCGGGTGTTTCTCCAGGACTTTTTCCACGCCTTCCGGGGCGGCTACCAGCACCAGGGCACGGATTTCAGTGCTGCCGGCCTTCTTGAGCAGGTCGATGGTGGAAATCATCGAGCCACCGGTAGCCAGCATCGGATCGATGATCAGGGCCATGCGCTGGTCCAGCTCGCCCACCAGTTTTTCCAGGTAGGTTTCCGCTTCCAGGGTAGTTTCGTTACGGATCTGGCCAACCACGCTTACCCTTGCCACCGGAATCAGGCTCAGCACGCCGTCCAGCATGCCCAGGCCTGCCCGCAGAATCGGCACTATGGTAATCTTCTTGCCGTGAATCTGCTCAACGGTGACCGGGCCTGCCCAGCCATCAATGGTCTGCTCCTGCAGGCTGAAATCCTTGGTTGCCTCGTAGGTCAGCAGGGCGCCAACTTCCTGGGCCAGTTCACGAAAATTCTTGGTGCTGATATCTGCCCGGCGCATCAGGCCAAGTTTGTGCTGGATCAGGGGATGCTTTACTTCGTGGATTGGCATTTGTGGCCACCTGTGTGTTCGGATAATCTGGCGTGGATTTGCTTGAAATAAATGGCGCAAGGATACCGTATCTTTAGCTCCGAGTCAGGCACTCAGAGGGCCATCAAGAGGCCGCGCAGCAAGTTTTTCAGAGAACCATAACAATCATGAATAAACCCCGTCCGGTTCAGGTAATTGCCGTGTCCAGCGGCAAGGGTGGAGTAGGGAAAAGCAACATAGCCGTTAACCTTGGTATCGCACTGGCCGAACGGGGCCGCCGCGTGGTGGTGCTCGACGCCGGCCTGGGTTTGGGTAACCTGGATGTGCTGCTGGGGCTTACGGTCCACCATAACCTTCAGCACGTGCTGGATGGCCAGTGCTCCCTGGAAGACATTCTGGTAGACGGCCCCGGTGGTATCCGGGTGGCACCGTCCGCGTCCGGCAGCCTGGCGATGACCCGCCTGACTGCGGCCCAGCACGCCGGGCTCATCCACGCCTTCAGTGATCTGGGCGATCAGACCGACGTATTGATCATCGATACCTCAGCCGGCGTATCCGACTCGGTATTGGCGTTTTTGCGGGCTGCCCAGGAGATTCTGCTGGTATTGTGCGACGAGCCGACTTCTATTGCCGATGCCTACGCCCTGATCCGCATGATGCACCGCGATTACGGCACCAGCCGTTTCCGGGTGCTGGCCAACCAGGTGCGCAACGACAGGGAAGGCGCCCAACTGTTTGAAAAACTGACCAGAGTCACCGGTCGTTTCCTGGATGCGGGGCTACACTACAGTGGAGCCATTCCCAGTGACGACGCCGTGCGCAAGGCCGTGCAACGGCAAAAGGCGTTTATGGAAGCCTACCCCAGGGCAAGGGCGTCCCTCGCTATGCGGGCACTGGCAGAAAAAGTCGAAAACTGGCCTTTACCCTCTGCTCCCGGGGGGCATCTTGAATTTTTTGTGGAGCGTCTGGTTGGAGCCGTTGAATGAAACAACTGTATTCCCGTGCCCATGATGCCTTGCTGGCAGTGATTGCCCAGCGACGGACCAAGCGCATCTGCAAGCATTGTCGCAAACCGGGATTCAATAAGTTAGGCTTGCCGAGTGCGTCGGTATTTGACGTCACGCATGGGTAATCCGGTGTCGCATTCGTTATAATGCGCACTCATTCACCGGATGCCCGCGCGGCGTCCTTCGCTCTGCAGACGGGGCCCCGATGTCCGAGCCGTTATTACAGGCTGTAAATCTCGAATGTGAGCGCGACGAGCGCCTGTTGTTCCAGAATCTCAGTTTCTCGGTAATGCCGGGTACCGTTACCCGTATTGAAGGCCCCAACGGCACTGGCAAAACCACCCTGCTCAGAATCCTTGCCGGTTTGAACGATGCCTGGTCAGGCGAACTGCTCTGGTGTGGCGAACCCCGGGCCTGGTACCGCGAATCCTTCCTGCGCAACATGCTGTACCTTGGGCACCGCCCCGGCATCAAACCCCTGCTGACTCCCATGGAAAACCTTCGGGCCCTGATGGCTGGCCGCCGCACCGTCAGCGACGACATATTGTCGCAGGCACTGGCGGGAACAGGGCTGGCGGGCTTCGAGAATGTACCCTGTCGCAATCTGTCGGCCGGTCAGCAGCGCCGGGTGGCGCTGGCGCGCCTGTTGATTGCAGACGAACCCTTGTGGCTGCTGGATGAAGTGTTCACGGCTATTGATGCGGATGGCGTCAAAGCCATTGAAGAATTATTGCAGCAGCGGGCTGCAGAAGGTGGTGCTGTATTGGTGACGACTCACCACGACCTGCAGTTGCCCGGAATGAAGCGCATTACACTGGGGGGAGGGCAGAGTGATGAATGCTGAATCCCGGCCGGCATTGAAACCGGTAGAGAGTGCCATCGGCCCGGTGCAGGCCATGGCGGCGGTCTTCATGCGGGATGTCCGGGTGGCCTTCCGGCAGCGCCAGGATCTGCTCAACCCGCTACTGTTCTTTATTATGGTGGTAACCCTCTTTCCGTTAGGGGTTAGCCCTGAAGTGGCATTTCTCAAGCAGTCCGGTGCCGGTATTCTCTGGGTAGCGGCCCTGTTGTCGGTGCTTCTGTCGCTGGACCACCTGTTCCGGCACGACTTTGATGATGGCACCCTGGAGCAATTGATATTACAGCCACAGCCCCTGTTCCTGCTGATCCTGGCCAAGACACTGGCCCACTGGATACTCACCGGCCTGCCGCTGGTACTGCTTACGCCAGCGTTGGGAATAATGGTGCACCTGGACGGGAACTCTGTGGCAATTCTGTGTCTAACGCTGCTGATCGGTACCCCGGTACTGAGCCTGATTGGTGCCATCGGCGCGGCGTTGACACTGGGGTTACGGTCTGCCGGTGTGCTCTTGTCACTGCTGATCATTCCGCTGTACATTCCCGTGCTTATTTTCGGTACCGGGACCGTGGCGGCAGCAGCCGAGGGCGCGCCCGTGGCCGGTTATCTCGCATTGATGGGGGCATTCCTGGTACTGGCGCTGACTCTGGCGCCATTTGCAGCCGCCGCCGCGCTGCGAATCAGCATGTCTAACAGTTAAAAGAAAGACGGTGACCAACTGATGTGGCAATGGTTTCACAAATTGGGTTCCCCCAAGTGGTTTTACGGCATCGCTAACCGCTTGATGCCCTGGTTGCTGGCCGGCGGGCTGATCGTGCTGCTGGCCGGACTGGTGTGGGGGCTGGCGTTTGCGCCGAAAGATTACCTGCAGGGCAACAGCTACCGGATTATCTTCATCCATGTGCCGGCGGCGTTCCTGGCCCAGTCAATCTACATAATGATGGCAGTTGCTGCCGTGGTTACCCTGGTCTGGCGCATGAAACTGGCGGACGTGTTTGTCAAAGCCATCGCGCCGGTGGGGCTGGTGCTCACCTTTCTGTCGCTGTTCACCGGAGCCGTGTGGGGTAAGCCCACCTGGGGCACCTGGTGGGTGTGGGATGCCCGTCTCACCTCCATGCTCATTCTCCTGTTCCTGTACGGGGGCGCCATCGCGCTGGACCGTGCCATCAACGACGAGAAATCTGCCGCCCGCGCCGTGGCTGTGCTGGTACTGGTGGGGGTAGTAAATATCCCTATCATCAAATATTCGGTGGACTGGTGGAATACACTGCATCAGCCGGCCACCTTCAAGTTGACTGAGAAGCCCTCCATGCCGATGGAAATGTGGGTGCCGTTGCTGCTTTCAGTGCTTGGCCTGTACCTGTTGTTTGGCTGGCTGGCCTGTCTGCGAATGAAAACCGAGATCCTGTTGCGGGAGCAGCGTACCCGCTGGGTCAGAGAACTTGTTCTGGCGGGAAGGAAATAACCAATGGCATTCGATTCGTTCTCCGCATTTATTGCCATGGAAGGGCACGGCCCCTATGTGTGGGCGTGCTACGCCGTATTTGTTGTGTTGCTGGGCGGGCTGATGATCTGGTCTGCTCGCCGCAACCGTGCCGTATACGATTCCTGCAGACGCAGGCTAGAACAGCAGCAGGGAAGCAAAGACAGCGTCCGCCCGAAAGCGGCGGCCACTTTCACCCGAGTTGAAGTTTCCCAGGACTGAACAGCAGGTAACCCATGCATCCGATCCGCAAAAAAAGACTGACCATTCTTGCCTTCCTGGTTGCCGGCATTGCGCTGGCGGTGGGCCTGACGACCTATGCACTGCGCCAGAACATCAACCTGTTCTACGACCCGACAGAAATCTCTGCCGGCAATGCCCCGGTTGATGTACGCATCCGTGCCGGCGGCATGGTGGAAGAAGGCAGCGTGATACGTGATACCGAAAGCCTGAAGGTGAACTTCCGGGTGACGGATTATGCCGCGTCTGTGCCGGTGCAGTACGTAGGCATCCTGCCGGACCTGTTCGCAGAAGGGCAGGGCGTGGTGGCCATGGGCCGACTGAACGAAGAAGGCCTGTTTGTGGCAGACCAGGTTCTGGCCAAGCACGATGAAAACTATATGCCGCCGGAAGTAGCCGATGCCCTGGAGAAATCATCCAAGGGCCTGAACAAGGCGAACGCAGAGAAAGCTGCAGAAAGCGCGGCTTACTGAGCCCCGAATCATGACTGACCTTGGAGATTTCTGATGTATCCTGAACTCGGACAGCTTGCACTGATACTCGCGCTGTTGCTCTCGGTGCTTCTTGCCGTCGTCCCGTTGGCCGGTGCGCTCACCGGGCGTGACAGTCTGCAGGCGTTTGCCCGGCCCCTGGCGTCGGGCATGTTTGTGTTTACCGGCCTGGCCTTTGCCATCCTGACCCACGCCTTCCTGGTAGACGATTTCTCCGTGGCCTACGTGGCCAACAACAGCAACAGCATGCTGCCCTGGTACTACAAGTTCAGTGCCGTGTGGGGTGGCCATGAAGGCTCACTGCTGTTGTGGATCCTGATGCTCACCGGCTGGACCCTGGCCGTGGCCATCTTCAGCCGCAAGCTGCCGTCGACCATGGTGTCCCAGGTACTAGCGGTTATGGGCATGGTCTGTGTCGGCTTCTTCCTGTTTATCATCGTTACCTCAAACCCCTTTGACCGCTTGTTACCGAACGTACCGGCGGATGGCCAGGACCTGAACCCGCTGCTGCAGGACATCGGCCTGATCATGCACCCGCCCATGCTGTACATGGGGTATGTGGGCTTCTCGGTTGCCTTTGCCTTTGCGATCGCCGCCCTGATCAACGGTCGCCTGGATGCGGCCTGGGCCCGCTGGTCCCGGCCCTGGACAACCGTTGCCTGGTCGTTCCTGACCATCGGTATTGCCCTGGGCAGCTGGTGGGCCTATTACGAGCTTGGCTGGGGCGGCTGGTGGTTCTGGGACCCGGTTGAAAACGCCTCCTTTCTGCCGTGGCTGTCCGGTACGGCCCTGATGCACTCGCTGGCAGTGACGGAAAAGCGTGGCGTGTTCAAGAGCTGGACGGTACTGCTGGCCATCGTCACCTTCGCACTGAGCCTGCTGGGCACCTTCCTGGTGCGCTCCGGTGTTCTCACCTCGGTACATGCCTTCGCTTCTGACCCCGAGCGGGGCAGCTTCCTGCTCATGCTGCTGGGTATCACTGTAGTAGGCAGCCTGCTGCTCTACGCGTTCAGGGCACCGGTGGTGCACGTGCGTTCCCGTTACGGTTCCCTGTCCCGTGAGATCTTTCTGCTGCTGAACAATGTGCTGCTGGTATCCGCCACGCTACTGGTGGCCATCGGTACCCTGTATCCGCTGGTCCTGGACTACCTGGATGCCGGCAAGCTGTCCATCGGCGCGCCGTTCTTTAATACCACCTTCAGCCCGCTGGCCGTGGCCACCGGCCTGTTGCTGGGTGCCGGTATCTTCTCCCGCTGGAAGAAAACCGACGGCGGAATGCTGGCCCGTAAACTGTTGTGGCCGCTGGCGATCAGCCTGGTGGCGACAGCTGCGGTGATGGTCAACTACGGCAGCTTTGCGCCCTGGGCCTTTGCCGGTGTGTTCACTGCCATCTGGATTGCCGTGGCTACCCTGTGGGACCTGTGGGATAAATCTGCTTCCCGCCAGGGCCGATTGCATGGCCTCAAACGCCAGTCCCGCAGTTACTGGGGCATGGTGCTGGGACATCTTGGTGTGGCCATGGTGATGGCCGGTGCCACTGTGGTGTCCAATTACGGTGTCGAGCGGGATGTCCGCATGACTCCGGGTGATTCCGCCATGGTGGGCGATTACGAAATCGTGTTCACCGAAATCGGTGAGCGGCAGGGCGCCAACTTCACCGCCCAGTACGGCAGCTTCAATGTGTTCCTGGATGGCAAGCTGGTTACCGACCTGCACCCGGAGAAGCGTAACTACCCGGTGGGTATGAGCGTGATGACCGAGGCGGATATCGATGCCGGCCTGTTCCGGGATGTATTTGTGGCCATTGGCGAGCGGATTTCAGACGACGCCTGGGCTATCCGCCTGCAGTACAAGCCGCTGGTACGCTGGTTATGGCTGGGTTCCCTGGTGATGGCCATCGGCGGCTTCCTGGCCATTGCCGACAAGCGTTACCGCATTCGTGTGAAAGCTGAGGAAAGACAGAAAGCCCAGGCAGGCAACACGGCTCCCGGCAAGCCGGCGGAGGCATCGTCATGAGGCGCCTGCTGCTGTTCATTCCGTTGCTGATCACGGTTGGTATCGGGATCTTCCTGTTTGCCGGTATCGGCAAGGATCCCACCAAGCTGGAATCGGCCCGTATCGGCAAACCGGTACCGGAATTCCAGCTGCAGGACCTGCACGATCCGGAACATATGCTGGACACTTCGGTTTTTCAGGGGCAGGTATCGCTGCTGAATGTCTGGGCCGAGTGGTGTCCCTCCTGCTGGGACGAGCATGAATACCTGATGCACCTGGCCAGCAACGAGGGCGTGCGCATTGTCGGCTTGAACTACAAGGATCAGCGGGAAACCGCGTTCAGTTTTCTGGGCCGCCTCGGCAATCCCTACGAAACCATTATCTTCGATCCCCGTGGATCCCTCGGCTTTGACCTGGGTGTGTACGGCGCACCGGAAACCTACGTGATCGACGCCGATGGCGTGGTGCTTTACCGCCACGTGGGTGTGGTGAACGAGCGGGTTTGGCAGGAAGTCCTGCTGCCCGTGTTCAATCAGGCAAAGGGAAATAGCTGATGCGTTTTTATCCGCTACTGTTGGCCATACTGTTTGTGGTTTCACCGCTCCGGGCCGAGGTGATGGAGGTCTACGACTTCGATACCCGGGCTGAAGAGCAGCGTTACCAGAACCTGATTGCCGAGCTGCGCTGCCCCAAGTGCCAAAACCAGAATATCGCCGACTCCAATGCTCCCATATCCAAGGATATGCGGGACGAGGTGTACCGGATGATGCAGGGCGGCGCTTCCAACGATGAAATCGTCGGCGCCCTGGTGGACCGTTTTGGCGAATTTGTGCAGTACAAACCGCCGGTCGACAAGCGCACGATTTTCCTCTGGGCGTTCCCGGCCATTGCCGTGATTGGCGGCTTGCTGATTGTGGCTGGCGTGGTAATGCGCTCGCGTAAACAGGGCCAGCAGGAAACGGCACTCAGCCCCGAAGAAAAAGCCAGGGTCGAACAGATGCTGGCCGATAAGGATCAGCCATCCGAGCGCTGATCCGCGAAACACATCCCCAACTGCGACGAAGACTCCATGACTGAAACATTCTGGATTGCCGCGACGGTATTCATTCTCATCGCCCTGGCATTTGTGTTGTACCCGGTGTTCTTTCACCGCCCCAAGGCGCGGATGGATGCAGACCTCAGAAACCAGAACCTGCTGGCCTACAAGTCCCGCCTGAAAGAGCTGGATCATGAACATGAAGCCGGCATCCTGGATGCGGAAGGCTACCAGCAACTGAAAGAAGAGCTGGCGGGCGCCATGCTTGACGACGTTCCCGAAAACGAACAGCCACGCCAGCGGCTGGCAGGCCGGCGCAGCGCCATGGCGGTTGCCTTGCTGGCCGTGCTCCTGCTGCCCGCCGGTGCCTACCTGGGCTACCAGGAATGGGGCGCCATGGACCGGGTAGAGCAGTTCATCACCATGCAGGAAATGGGTGCTTCCGGTAACGATGACCAGACCGCGCGCATGTCCGCACTGGCAGACCAGCTGCGGGACCGCCTCGAGCAGGATCCGGAGAACGCCGACGGCTGGGCCATGCTGGGCCAGACCTACATGCGTACCGAACGCTACGAGGATGCGGCCGAAGCCTTCCAGCGCCTGGCTGCAATTACCGAGCAGGATCGCAATGCCAGCTCAGTGGCCTGGGGCCTGTCAGCCCAGGCATTGTACTTCCAGAGTGAAGGGCAGATGACGCCGGGTGTGATGGCTGCCATCGAGTCAGCCCGCGCCCTGAATCCGAACGAAGTGAACTCGCTGGGGCTGCTGGGCATTAATGCCTTCAGCCAGCAGAACTACCGTGAAGCTATCGAGTACTGGGAAACCATTGTTGAGGTAACGCCGGACCATCCGCAGATTGCCTCTATTCGCGGTGGCATTGCCGAAGCCTACAACCGCCTGGGCGAAACACCTCCGGCTGCGCAGGCTCCGGAGCCTGCGGCACCGTCTGCCGGTGTGACCCTGAGAATTTCCCTGGATGATGCGTTCAAGGACAGCGTTCCAGGTGACACCACCCTGTTTGTCTTTGCCCGTGCAAAGGGCACATCAGGTGGGGCACCGGTGGCAGTCGCCCGCATGACCGCCGGTGTTCTGCCGGTAGATATCCGCCTGGATGACAGCTACGCCATGTCGCCGGAGGCCACCATTTCCTCCGCAGAAGAGGTCGTGATTGTCGCCCGCCTGAGCCGCAGCGGCAGCATCAACCCGCAAGCCGGTGACTGGCAGGGCCAGGTGGAAGCGGAAGTTCTGCCACCGGAGGCCGATGGCGAACCGGTTGAACTGGTCATCAGCCAGGAACTTATCGACTGATCGGGTTCAGCGGAGGCAGCCCGTAGCGGCTGTCTTCGCTTTGTGCCTTCCGCTTTCTCAACCTCTCCAATGCTTTCCCCAATCCCTGTCGTGCCTCATTCGAAACCGCCTGCTGGTGTTGCGAGAACAGCTGTGCCTGCAGTTGCTCCAGGTGGCCGGCCAGTTCCGGGTCATCACCGAACCTGACCACATCGCTGACCGTCGCAAAGCGCTGTTCCGGGAAACGTAACCCCGCCCAGTGCAGCAGTTGGCCGGTGGTGTCTGCTGAACCGTTTTTAACCGCGCGGATCAACTGCTCGTAGGCGTGTTTTTCGGTGTCGTCTTCCAATGGCTCGGATGATAGCGCGCCGCCGGATGGCTTTCGGGACAACCACCACAGTACCAGGGTAGCCAGCCAGAGCAATCCCAGTACCAGCGAAAGCCAAAGCCAGAAAGAGCCCGTGCTGTCTGCCGGGGGCAGGTCATCTGCGGTGACCGGATGAGTGGCGGGCGGAGTCTCCGGGGCGCTGTTATCCGGCACCGGCGCAGCGGCGATCGCGCTGTTGCCGGTGATGGTGTAGCGACGCTCGGGCAAGATCGCCTGCTCCAGTTGGTCGGTCTCTGTGTTCCACCAGGGGATGCGGATGGCGGGCAACACCACATCGCCAGCCTGGACCGGCACCAGCGCCGCTTCCTGCTGCAGGGTGGAGCGAAGGCCGTCGACGGTGGTTTCGGTATTTCTCAGGGGGCTTTCCGGGTAGCTGCGTATGGCCGCCGGGGTTTCCTGCGGCAGTGGCGGCAGGGCTTCTGCCGGCAAGCCATCGGCATGCAGGGTAATCTTCCGGGTCAGGTTGGCCCCGGCGTTCAGTTCTCCTGCTGGCGGCAGGCCGTCTTCAGCCAGTGCCAGGCTGCGGGCCGGCAGCCAGGGTTGGTCTGCCGGGTAGGCATCCGGCACCGGTTTTACCGGGACATCATAAAGCTGCAGTTGATCCCGCAGGAACTTCAGCTGGCCGTTGGCGTCCCGTGCCTGGCCTTCGAAGTGGATCGGGGCCAGGCTCAGCTGGCCCGGCTGCTGGGGAAAGATGGCATAGCGTCGCTCAACCACCCGGTAACGGACGCCATCCCGGTAACGGGTGAATTCGCGCTGCTTGCCCAGGGATTCGATGATGGCATCGGGGTGCTCCGGCTCCGACAATTCGCCCCGTATCAGGTTGCCCGAGAAAAACAGCTGTATGGTCAGTACCAGCTGTTCCTGCACATAGACTTCGGCTTTGTCGGCCGACAGTTCGATAAAACTGTCGCGGGCGCCGGCTTCCTGGCTCGGCGCTGTGCCGGTCACCACGTCAATCTCTACCGGTTCGGAGGTGGCATCCTTGAAGGTCAGCTCCGGAATGGTCAGTTTGCCGGTTCGGGTGGGTGCCAGTTGGTAGGTCCAGGTGATCTCCCCGGTCATATCGCCGTTGACGGTCTGCACACTGTAACGCTGGTTCCGGGCCAGGATTTCGAAATCCGGCTCTACCTTTTCAATGTCGGGGGAAGGCAGGTCAGACAGGTCAAAGTTGAACAGGTTGCTCAGGTTCAGGTCGATTTCCATGGAGCCGCGCACAGTCAGGGTTAATACCTCGCCTTCGTACAGCTGCGTGCGGTCCGGCTCGACCGACAGCTCACTGGCCTGGGCCGGGTGCAGGGCGGCAAGCTGTGCCAGTAACAGAAAAACGGGTAGAAGAATGCGTTTTACCATGATGTATCGCCCTCGTCGGGTTGCGTCTGGCGCTGCCGGTACTGCTGCAGGAACTTGCGCTGCAACAGCCCGCCGGGGTTGTCAGGAATACGCCGGAGCCACTGCTCCTGGCCCTGGTTTAGCGGTTGTTCGGAAATTTCGGCCGGAGCTTCTACAGCCTGGCCGTTGTCGGCCGGCTCCTGGTCTGACGGCTGGCCTTGCCCGGATTGCTGCATGTCTTCGCCAGCCTGTGGCTCGGCGTCTTGGCCGCTCTGTCCGGAATCCTGTGTATCACCGGATTGTTCGGATTCCTGCTGGCTGTCTTGCTGGCCTTGCTGCTGGCTTTCCTGCTTACCCTGACTGCCTTGATCGCCCGGGCTGTCCTGATTGTCCTGGCCGGACTGTGAATCTTCGCCCTGCTGCTGGTTGTTCTCCGACTGCTGGTCACCGGAATCGCCTTGTTGCTGGTCTTGCTCTTGCTGCTGTTGCTGGTCGAGCAGCTGCTGAACCAGGTCACGGTTAAAGCGGGCGTCTTCGAAGTCGGGGTTCTGCGCCAGGGCCTGCTGGTAGGCGTCCAGGGCTTGTTCAAGCTCGCCGGTCCGGGCCAGGGCATTTCCCCGGTTGTAGTGGCCCGTAGCCGTGGGTGTTTCGGCAAAGGCCTTGGCGGCCTCTCGGTATCGGCCACTGCGGTACAGGGCCGAGCCTTTCCAGTCCGGCTGCTGCAGAACCTCTGCCGCGCGCTCCGAGTCCTGCTCGATCAGTTCCCGCCCGCGCTGATCGTCCCGCTGCCACAGGCCACCCCAGTCCAGCGCCATGGCCGGGCGGGGTGTCAGGGCCAGAGGTACAAGGCTCAGGGCCAGTACCGCAAAGGCACCCCGGCGCCAGCCCAGTAATAGCAGGGGCAGGGCCAGCCAGAGCAGCCAGTAGCCGTCGTCTTGCCAGCGATTGATGGTCAGTCCGTCATCGGTTTCCGACCAATCCTCTTCCGCTCCCGGTTCCAGCGCAAGGGCACGGATATCCGCGTCGCCAAGGGTCAGTTCGTGGCTGTCACCGCCGTTGGCCCGGGCCAGTCTCTCCATGGCATCGGGGTCGGCCCTGGCGATAACAATCTCGCCGTTACTGCGCAGGAAGCCCCGCTTGGCCAGGGGAATCGGCCCACCTTCCGGCGTGCCCACAACCAGTGTGCTCAGGGCATAGCCGGTGCCGGCCAGGTGATTGCTGATGGCGCCGTGATAGCTTCGGGGCACATCATCGGAGATCAGCAATATCCGCCCGCGCCCCGGTGCTCCCTGGTTCAGCAGATCCACCGCCTGGCTGATGGCCAGGTCTGCCCGGTTACCCTGTGCCGGCATGATGGCCGGGTCCAGAACCCCGAGCATGGCTTCGATGGTGCGGAAGTCTTCGGTCAATGGCGTAACGGTGTGGGCATCACCGGAGTACACCAGCAGGGCGGTCAGGCCGCCGCGCCGTTGTGCCAGCAGGTCCCGAACCTTGCGCTTGGCCAGGGTCAGCCGGTCCGGTTCGGCATCGGTGGCCAGCATGGACAGCGACAGGTCCAGCACAATTACCAGGCTGTCTTCCGGTTGTTTGAGCGGGGTAGGGGCCTGGCGCCAGCTCGGGCCCGCCAGGCCGATCGCCAGGACCAGCAGGGCGATGTTCAGTGGCAGCAGCGGCGAACGGCTGGCACCGTCCGGGGCACCTTGCCCCGGTTTGTTTAACAGAGGCTTCAGCAGGGGTTGGGGAATATAACGGCTCCAGCCGGCATCGGCCTGGCGCAGCTTGTGCCTGGTCAGGTATAACGCCGGCAGTGCCAGCAACAGTAATAGCCAGAGGGGCCTCAGGAAGTGAAAGTCAGCCATGGTACACCTCCCCGGATTCCTTGCGGTGGGCCCGGCTGGCCAGTAACCGCAGTGCTGACAACAGCAGCCACAGGGCAACCGCTGTGCCCGCCGGCCACACGTAGAGTTCGGTAACCGGGCGATAGAACTGGCCTTCCTGCTCAATGGGCTCCAGCTGGTCGATGCTGTCGTAGATCATTTCCAGCTCCGGCAGGCTGCGGGCCCGGAAATACCGGCCGCCGGTCTGTTCCGCCATGCGGGTGAGCAGGGCTTCGTCCAGGTCCCGGGACGGGTTCACCCGCCGTGAGCCCAGCAGCCCCCGCTGGATCATGGAATCGGCGCCGATACCGATGGTGTACAGCCGCACACCTGCGGCCGCGGCAATCTCGGTGGCTTTGTCCGGGCTCACTTCACCGGCGGTGTTGGCGCCGTCAGTCAGCAGGATGGCTACCCGCTGCTCCTGGGGTCGATCCCGCAGGCGTTTCACTGCAAGGCCCACGGCATCGCCAATTGCCGTTGCCCGGCCGGCCATGCCCAGGCCGGCTTCCAGCAGCAGGGTTCTTACGGTTTCCCGGTCAAAGGTCAGGGGTGCCTGCACGTAGGGCTGGGTGCCGAACAGGATCAGCCCCAGGCGGTCACCCTCACGGCGGTCGATAAACTGGTCCAGCACCCGCTTGACCGCTTGCAGTCGGTTGATGCTGCGGCCCTGAACAACCATGTCGCGCTCATCCATACTGGGCGATATATCCACCAGCAGCATCAGGTCACGGCCGCTGACCGGCATCTGCACCTGCTCGCCCACATGCTGGGGCCGGGCGATGGCGAGCACCAGGCACAGCCAGGCCAGAAGAAGCAGCAACTGGCGCCAGCGCGGTGTCCGGCGCCCCCGGGTGCTGACGCCGGGCATGCCCGACAACCAGTGGCCAACCGGGATGACCGGTGCATCTACCGGTTCACCCTTGCCATAACGTTTGCCGGCCAGGAACAGCAGCGGCAACAGGGCCAGTAACAGCAGCCAGGGATAGGCCAGGGAAATCATAGCTGGGCCTCCAGCCAGAACCGGGCAAAGTCGAGTGCCTGGCCCGGGTCCAGGTTGGAGTTCGGGCGCCAGGATGCTTGCACCAGCGCTTCCGCTACCGGCCTTGAGGCGATGCGTTCGGAAGGAGAGGTTTCCAGCAGGAATTCGGCCCAGCCCTGGCCGGTGAGGGTTTCCGGATGCCGGTCCGGATAGGCCTGCCGGGCTACCCGCTTGAGCAGCCGGTTAAGTTCACTGAACCATTCGTTGCACTGGCGCGGGTTAGCGGCCAGTTGCACCAGTTCCTCGCGAGCCTGGCGTTTCCACAGGTTCTGCTGGCGGCGCCGGCGCAGCAACCAGAACGCGACTGCGGCCAGAACCAGAACGACCACCGCCAGAATCCACCAGCCCGGCGCCGGCGGCCACCAGCCACCGGTTTCCGGCAGGTGAATATCGCGCAATTGGGCTAACGGATCTTGCGGGTTCATCCGATCCGCCCTCCCGGGCCTAAAAGCTGGCGCAGGGCGGCTGCCGGCTCTTCGCTGGTCATGATGGTGGCCGCCTGCACACCGGAGGTGCGAAAACAGTCTTCCAGCAGCCGTTCATGGGTCTCAACCTTTTCCTGCCAGGCCTTTTTAAACGCGGGATTGGAAGCATCAAACCAGATCGGCCCTTCCGGCCCGGCCACCGCAAACTGGCCGCTGTCCGGCAGCTGTTTTTCCAGCGGATCCATAATGCGCAGGGCGCTCACGGTGTTATGGCGGCCCAGGGCGCCGAGCAGACTGGTGGTGTTATCGCTGATGTTCATGAAATCGCTGATGATAAAAATCCGGCTGCCGGTATGGGCCACCCGCCGGGCTTCGGCCAACGCTGTGTCCAGCCCGTGGTCGGGGGCTGAAGGCCGGGGTGGCACGTCCGGCTTGTGTTGGTGGCTGGCCAGGGTATCCAGCAGGCGCAGTACGGATTTCTTGCGCCGGGCCGGGCGCAGCACCTCCAGCTCCTGGTCATTAAATACCAGGCCACCCACCTGGTCGCCGGCCCACAGGGCCAGCCAGGCCAGCAGCGCGGTAACCTGGGCGCAGCGCACCTGTTTGTAGGCACCGGTGCTGGCGAAGAACAGGGTCGGGCCCAGGTCGGCAATCAGCAGCACCGGCCGCTCGCGCTCTTCTTCGTAGAGTTTGGTGTGGGGTGACTGGCGCCGCGCCGTTACCCGCCAGTCAATGCTGCGGATATCGTCTCCGGGTTGGTATTGCCGTACTTCGGCAAAGGTCATGCCGCGACCACGCTGGCGAGACTGGCGCAAGTCGGCCTGGCGCGAACGCACCGGGCGGGCAGAAGGCAGCTTCAGGGCCCTGGCGTCGGCTTGCAGCCGAACCAGTTCCGGCAGGGTGATATGGGTTGCTGCGTTGCTCTGCGCCATGGTGTTCAGGCGGTTACCGGTACGCGGTCGATCAGCCTTTGCAGAACCGTGTCTGCGGTCATGCCTTCGGCCTCGGCCTCGAAGGTCAGCAGGATGCGGTGGCGCAGCACGTCAAAGGCCATGGTGCGGATGTCGTCCGGGGTTACGTAGTCCCGGCCATCGAGCCAGGCCAGGGCCCGGGCGCAGCGGTCCAGGGCAATGGTGCCCCGGGGGCTGGCGCCGAAAGCTGTCCAGCGGGCCAGTTCCGGGTCCAGGCTGGCTGCATCCCGGGTGGCCAGGATCAGGGCCAGCAAATACTGCTCCACCGGCTCCGCCATGTAGATGTCGGATACCGCCTGCCGGGCCTCCATAACCTGTTGCTCTGTAAGACGAATGTCTACCTGTGGTATTCCCTGACGGTAGTCGCTACGGGCAAGGTGCAGAATCTGACGCTCAGCATCGGCATCCGGGTAATCGATCACCACATGCATCAGGAAACGGTCGAGCTGGGCTTCGGGCAGGGGGTAAGTGCCTTCCTGCTCGATGGGGTTCTGGGTGGCCATCACCATGAACAGCTTTGGCAGCGGGAAGGTTTGCATGCCGACACTGATCTGGCGTTCGCCCATGGCCTCAAGCAGGGCAGACTGCACCTTGGCCGGGGCCCGGTTGATTTCATCGGCCAGCACAAGGTTGTGGAATATCGGGCCGCGCTGGAATTCGAACAGGCCGGTTTCGGCCCGGTAGATCTCGCTGCCGGTAACATCGGACGGCAGAAGGTCCGGGGTGAACTGGATGCGGTGGAAATCCCCTTCCAGGTGATCGGCCAGGGCTTTTACCGCGGTGGTCTTGGCCAGGCCGGGTGCCCCTTCCACCAGAAGGTGGCCATCAGCCAGCAGGGCGATCAGCAGTCTGTCTACCAGCTTGTCCTGACCGATGATGCGTTTTGCCAACTGTGTTCTGAGATTACCGAACGTTTGCTGTAACGACATGGAATTCACTGCTCTCGGTTTTGAAGGTCCGGCGGCGCGGGTGTTTGCGCCCGTAGGTAGTTGCCGCAGTTTTGAGGTCTGGCCGGCAAAAATCAAGAGCTTGACTATGCTTATGTGACGATACCGTGATTACGTTTCTTTCACACAAAACCAGAGGTTGGATATGAATGCGCTGACAATTGCCAGCAAGGATCAGTTTTTCGAGCAACTGGCTGAAGCATTCGCAGACAAGCTTGCGAAAACCGAAGCCAGGAAGGTTGTAGAGTTCGCAAAGCAGCATTACGCCCACAGTCCCCTGGAAGAGCTTGTCAGCCGGCGCTTCTCGGACACCTATGGCGCGGTACTGGCGGCCTGGCAGTTTCTGCAGAAGCGCAGCGCCGAGGAAACCCCGGTTACCGTATTCAATCCGGACCTGGAAAGTGACGGCTGGCAGTCTACCCACTCGGTTATTTTTATCCTGCATCCGAACATTCCGTTTCTGATCGACTCCCTGCGCATGGCCATCAACCGCCGGGAAATCGGTACCCACTCCATCCAGCATTCGATTCTGCAGGTGGAGCGAGACGGTAACGGCAAGCTGAAGAAACTGCATTCGGCCAAGAAGTCGTCTGCGGCCTCCTACGAAGCATTGATCGTTCTGGAAATCGATCGCCACAGCGATCCGGCAGACCTGCGGGGCCTGGAAGAAACCCTGCAATCGGTGCTGCACGAAGTGCGCATTGCCGTGGACGATTTCCCGATTGTCAAAGACAAGGTTAGTGAAATCCTGGGCGAACTGGATGCCACCACCGCCGGTATCAGCGAAGAAGACAAGGAAGAAGCCCGGGCGTTTCTGGGCTGGCTCACCGAAGACCACTTTACCTTCCTGGGCTACGACGAATACGACTTCGTCAAAGACAAGCAGGGCATGGCCGTGCGCCGGGTGGAAAACTCCGAGCTGGGTATCTTCCGGGTCAACAACGAACGCCCGGACAAAGTTCGCCTGAACGAGCTGCCCCAGCGCACCCGCCATGAGATGACCCGCACCGACGACATCTTCATCTTCGCCAAGTCGGCCCAGCGTTCGCGGGTACACCGCCCGGCCTACCCGGACTACATTGCGGTGAAGAAGTTCAACAGCAAGGGCGAAGTGGTCGGTGAGCGCCGTTTCCTCGGCCTGTACACCGCCCGGGTATACAACGAGCGCCCGGACGAAATCCCGCTGCTGCGCCGCAAGTTCCAGACCGTAATGAAGCGTTCCGGCTTCATGCGTACCGACTACGCCGGCAAGGAACTGGAGCAGATCCTGACCCTGTATCCGCGCGACGAGCTGTTCCAGATTGAAACCGAAGAGCTGCTGCGTGTGGCCAAGAGCATCCTGTACATCCAGGAGCGCCGCCGCATCGAAATGTTCATGCGCGAAGACGTCTACGGCCAGTTTGTTACCTGCCTGGCCTTCTTCCCCCGGGACATCTACAACACCGAGCTGCGCCTGAAGGTCGAGCAGGTGTTGCTGGAGCGCCTGGAAGCGGAAGACATCGAGTTTGTTACCCACTTCTCCGAATCGCCACTGGCCCGGGTGCAGTTCACTATCCGCGTGCCCCAGGTGGAGAACCGGCAGCTGCCGCTGGCGGAGATCCGCGACCGTGTGATCGAGCTGGCCCAGTCCTGGAGTGAAGGCCTGGCCGAGGCCCTGCACGAAGCCTATGGCGAGGAGCGCGGCAACGAGTTCTACCGGGTATGGGCGGCTGGTTTCCCGGCCAGCTACACCGAGATGTTCTCGCCCCGTCGCGCCGCCATCGACCTGGACCACATTACCAAGGCGGCCAGCGCCGATGACCTGGCCATGAGTTTCTACCGGGCGCTGGAAGAAGACGACAGCACGCTGCACTTCAAGCTGTTCTACCCGGACGAGCCGCTGCCGCTGTCGGATGTGATGCCCATCTTCGACAACCTGGGCTTCCGGGTTATTGGTGAGCATCCGTTTGAAGTGATTGACCGCACCGGCAAAACCGTGTGGATTCACGACTTTACCCTGCAGGCCCATTCCGGTGGCGTGGATATCCACCGTATTCGGCCCATTTTCGAAGAGCTGTTCCGCCGCGTCTGGCACACCGAGGCAGAAAACGACGCCTTCAACCGGTTGCTGTTGTCGTCTTACATGAGCTGGCGCCAGATTGCCCTGTTGCGTACCTACGCCCGTTACATGCGGCAGATCCGGTTCTCTAACAGTCAGACCTTTATTTCCAATACCCTGGTCAACCACGAGAACCTGACCCGGATTCTTCTGGAGTACTTTGAAATCCGCTTCAACCCGGATCGCTACAAGAGCCCGGGCAAGAGTGAAGCGGCCCAGAAAAAGCTGGAAATCGAATTTAACGCCGGCCTGGAAGAGGTGGAAAACCTCAGTGAAGACCGGGTGCTGCGGCTGTACCTGGAGCTAATGCAGGCCACCCTGCGTACCAACTACTACCAGCCGGACGCCGAAGGCCAGCCCAAGCCATACATCAGTGTGAAGTTTGACCCCACGCGCATTCCCGACATGCCGCTGCCCATGCCCATGTTCGAGATCTTCGTGTACTCGCCCCGGGTGGAAGGCGTGCACCTGCGTGGTGGCAAGGTGGCCCGTGGTGGCCTGCGCTGGTCTGACCGCTTCGAGGACTACCGCACCGAGATCCTGGGCCTGGTAAAAGCCCAGCAGGTGAAGAACGCGGTGATTGTGCCGGTGGGCGCCAAGGGCGGCTTCGTGGCCAAGCAACTGCCGGATCCGTCTGACCGGGAAGCCTTCCAGGCTGAAGGCATTGCCGCCTATAAAACCTTTATCCGTGGCCTGCTGGACATCACCGACAACCTGGTGGATGCCGGCATACAGCCGCCGGAGCGGGTAATCCGCCACGACGAAGACGACCACTACCTGGTTGTGGCCGCCGACAAGGGCACTGCCACCTTCTCCGACATTGCCAACGGCCTGGCCGCCGAATACGGCTTCTGGATGGGCGATGCCTTCGCCTCCGGTGGCAGCAACGGCTACGACCACAAGAAGATGGGTATCACCGCCCGGGGCGCCTGGGTATCGGTTGAACGCCATTTCCGCGAAATGGGCATCAACCCGGCGGAAGACGAGTTCACCGCGATCGGTATCGGCGACATGGGCGGCGACGTGTTTGGTAACGGCCTGCTGTGTTCCGAGAAAACCCGCCTGGTCGCGGCCTTCAACCACATCCATATCTTTATCGACCCGGAACCGGATGCGGCGAAGAGCTACAAGGAGCGCAAGCGCCTGTTCGAAATGCCCCGTTCGGCCTGGACCGATTACGACACCAAGCTGATCTCCAAGGGCGGTGGTGTGTTCAGCAGGAACGCCAAGTCGATCCCGGTCAGCCCGGAAATGAAAAAACTGCTGGGCATCAATGCCGACCGCATGCCGCCGAACATGCTGATCAGCCACATCCTGAAGTCCGAAGTGGACCTGCTCTGGGTGGGTGGTATCGGAACCTATGTGAAGGGCGCTGAAGAAACCCATGCCGACGTAGGCGACAAGGCTAACGACGGCCTGCGGGTGAACGGTAAAGACCTGCGCTGCAAAGTGGTGGGCGAGGGCGGTAACCTGGGCTTCACCCAGCTGGGCCGTATTGAATACGCCCTGAAAGGCGGCCGGCTGAACACCGACTTCATCGACAACTCCGGTGGGGTGGATTGTTCAGACCACGAAGTAAACATGAAAATCCTGCTCAACCGTGCCGTGGCCATGGGTGATCTCACCGCCAAGCAGCGCAACGTGATGCTGGAAGAGATGACGGACGATGTCTCGGCCCTGGTGCTGAAGAACAACTACCGGCAAACCCAGGCCATCAGCATTGCCAGTGCCGATACTGCGCCAAGGCTGGAAGAATACCGCCGGTTGATGAACACCCTGGAAAGCGAAGGCAAGCTGAACCGCGGGCTGGAATTCCTGCCCGACGACGACGCCCTGGCCGAGCGCAAACTGGCCAAGAAAGGCCTGACCCGGCCGGAGCTGTCGGTACTGATTTCCTACGTGAAGGGTGACCTGAAGCAGACCCTGATCGCCAGCACTCTGCCGGATGATCCGCTGCTGGCCGGCGAAATGTACAAGGTATTCCCGAAGGAACTGAACAAGAAGTTCTCGAAGGAACTGGGCGAGCACCAGTTGCGGCGGGAAATCATCGCCACCCAGATTGCCAACGACATGGTCAACCACATGGGCATTACCTTTGTGGAGCGTCTGAACCAGTCTACCGGTGCCGATGCTGCATCCATCGCCCTGGCCTGGATCATCGCCCGGGATGTGTTCCGGATCGACAACTGGTGGGACCGCATCGAGGCACTGGACTACCACGTGCCCGCCAAGCTGCAGATGGAGCTGATGCAAGACCTGATGCGCCTGATGCGCCGTGCCGTTCGCTGGCTGCTGCGTAACCGCCGGGCCGAGCTCAACATCCAGAGCCATATGGAGCGGTTTGCCGACAGCGTATGGGCAATTACCTCCAGCCTGCCGGACTACCTGGGTGACCAGGCTCGCAGCAACTGGGAGCAACGCCTCGCATACCTGGAAGAATCCGGCTTGCCGAAAGACCTGGCCTCGGTACTGGCCGGCACCGGTTACCTGTACTCGTCGCTGGGCATTATCGAATCCCAGGAGGCCACCGGCCTGCCGCTGAAAACCGTGGCTAACCTGTACTACGACCTGGGCGATCGCCTCGACCTGACCTGGTTTGCCAACTCCATTGCCGCGCTCACGCCCAACTCCCATTGGCAGGCGCTGGCAAGGGAAAGCTTCCGGGAAGACCTGGACTGGCAGCAGCGCGCCCTGACCACCGGCGTACTGCGCCTGGCGGGCAAGGCCGGCAAGGTGCCCGAGAGCGTGGAAGCCTGGGAACAGAAGCACCAGCATATGATCGAGCGCTGGAGTGCCATGCTGGCGGAACTGAAGAGCGTGCGGGAGCCGGAATACGCCATGTTCTCCGTTGCCCTGCGTGAGCTGCTGGACCTGGCCCAGAGCACCATGCACCAGAATGCGTACAGCGACGGCAGTATCTGAGGCTTGCGTTATGCTGTTGATTCCCGTTCAATTCCGCGCGGGAATCAACCGCAGAGGCAGGATTTATGGCGCAGCTACAAACCAACACACACGACGTTCTGCTCCGGAATGCCGAACTGCTGACCGGCAAGGTGGCCCTGCTGGGCGTATCCGAGCCGGCGCTGCTGGCCCATTGCCCACAACCCGGGCTGGCCATGAGCGAACACGCCGGTGTGTATGAACAGCTGTGCCAGCATGCGAACTGGCAAGCCTGTTTCGGCTATCAGTGCCACGAGCAGGACGCCGGGGGGTTCGACACCCTGGTCATCTTCCTGCCCAAGGCCCGGGCGGAACTGGAATTACGCCTGGCCATGGCCCGTTATCTGGGCCGCGAAGGCGCCAGTCTGGTGCTGGTGGGCGAAAAGAAAGAAGGTATCGCCGGAGCCGTCAAACAGTTCACCTCCGTGGTGGCCGACGCCCTGAAAGTCGACAGTGCCCGCCACTGCCAGGTGTGGACCGGCACCAACCACCAACCCCTTTCCCGTTTTGAGCTTACCGACTGGTTGCGCTGGACGCAGGTTTCCTGTGCCGGCGTAAGCCTTGACGTAGCCGGCCTGCCTGGTGTGTTCAGCGAAGGGGAGCTGGATGCCGGCACGCGGATGTTGCTGGAAACCCTGGAACAAACCCCGCTGAAAGCAGACAAGGTGCTGGACTTTGCCTGTGGCGCCGGCGTGATCGGCAGCTGGCTGCAAGGCTACCGTCGCGATCAGGGCCTGCCACTGGGTGTGGTAGACGGTGTGGATGTCCAGGCCCAGGCGGTTGCCTGCGCCCGGGAAACCTACGCCCGGGCCGGCGCGGAAGGCCAGATCTACGCCTCCGATGGCCTGGCGGGTATTCAGGGCCGGTGGCCGGCGGTGGTCACCAATCCGCCGTTTCACAGTGGCGTGAAAACCGACACCTCCATGACTGAACAGTTCCTTCGGGAAGTGGCCGCCCATCTGGCCCCCAGGGGCGAGGTGCGGCTGGTGGCCAACAGCTTCCTGCCCTATGAGTCCGTTATCCAGCGCTTTATCGGGCCGGTCGAGAAGCTGGCCCAGGATCGCCGTTTTACCGTTTACAGGGCTTTCAATCGTGCCATCCGCTGAAGTACTGCCGCTGACTGCCGGTAACCTGAAGCTCAGCCGCCCCGGCGCGGAGCCTGGCTTGCGGGCCTGGGATGCGGCGGACGAGTTGCTGCTGGCAGAAGCCGGTAACCGGCTGGCGGACAGCCCCCGCGTGCTGGTGGTAGACGACCAGTTCGGTGCGCTCACGCTTGGGCTGGCCCAGGCCCACGGGCCGGTCACCAGCGTGGCCGACAGTGCAGCCCTTCCGGATGCACTCGATTACAATGCCCGACATAATCCCGGTATCGCCCGGCCAGCGCTGCTGCACAGCTGGCTGAACCCGCCGGAGGGGCCGTTTGACCTGGTGGTCTTGCGCATTCCCCGCCATGGCGCCTATCTGGGCTGGCTGTTGCGCTGGGTAAACTCTGTGCTGGCAGACAACGGCTGTTTGCTGGCTGGGGGCATGATCAAGCATTTGCCGGACCGCAGCGTGGATGTGTTTGCCGAAGCCGTGGTCACCGAAACGGTACTGCCAGCCCGTAAAAAGGCCCGGGTAGTGGTCTGCCGCAAAGGGCAGGCGCAACTGCAGGGCTGGGCTGAAAGCTGGAAAGGTTACCCGCAGGAGGGTCTGCCGGCGCCGGTAGAGGCATTACCGGCTGTCTTTGCCCGGGACAAGCTGGACATCGGCACCCGGGAGCTGTTGCCGCTTGTGGGCCCTGCCGTGGCCGGGCTGAAGCCTGGCGCGCGTGTGCTGGACCTGGCCTGCGGCAATGGCGTGCTGGGCTTGACGGCACTGGCTTGTGGCTCTGATATCACGGTGGATTTCAGCGATGTGTCCAGCCAGGCCATTGCCAGCGTGCAGCATAACCTGGGTACCTGTGGTTACCGGGCCGGACAGTGCCAGCACAGTGATGGAATTCGTGAAGGAGCCGCGCAGTACGACCTGATTTTGCTGAACCCGCCGTTCCATGAAGGCGGTGTGGTGGGGGATCACATTGCCCTGCGACTGTTCCGGGACGCCGCAAAACACCTGGTGCCGGGCGGGCGAATGCTGATGGTGGGCAACCGCCACCTGGGCTACCACAAGTCCCTGAAGCGCTTCTTTGGCAAGGTAGAGCAGCGGGCCGCAAGCCCGCGCTTTGTGGTATTCGAAGCGGCGCCCTGAGCGCCGCTGCTAACCGCGGTTAAAGGGCAGGGGCAGGGCGATCGTAACCGAGCCGGGCCAGGGTATCGACGATGGCCTGGGTCTGGCTGTCGATCTCGATGTTCACTGACTGACCCTGTTCGGCCGTACCGAAGGTCGTGGCCCGCAGGGTTTCCGGAATCAGGTGGACATTAAAGCGGTTACCGGTGACCTCGCCAATGGTCAGGCTGGCGCCGTTGATGGCGATATAGCCTTTCGGGAACACATACTTCATCCAGCTCTCCGGCACCTCGAACCACAGGGTTACGTTGTTCTCTGTGCGGAGGATCTCAGCCAGAACCGCAGTGGTGTGCACGTGGCCGCTGAGCAGGTGGCCGCCAATCTCGTCACCAATACGGGCTGCCCGCTCAAAGTTGACTGAATCCCCTTCAGACAGGTTGCCCAGTGTGGTCAGCCTCAGGGTTTCCTGCATGGCATCAAAGTACAGCAGGTCGCCGTCTTGCCGGGTTACCGTCAGGCAGGTGCCATTGATTGCGACCGAGGCGCCGATGGTTACACCCTGCACCTTGGCTTCCGGAAAGCGCACCACCAGTGTGTTCAGCCCCGGTGCCGTGATGACTTCCGCAATGGTGGCCACCCCCTGAACGATACCTGTAAACATCACGAATCTCCTGAACGGTTGCAGTCATGCCAAGGTATGCTTGACACGGCAGGGTGTCAAACGTATGTTTCAAACAGACGTTTGTTAGAGGCATGGATAACAAAATGGCGCAGTCAGATACCGTAGACCGCATACTTGATGCTGCTGAAGAGCTTTTTGCCGAGCGTGGTTTCTCGGAAACGTCTCTTCGCATGATTACCAGTAAGGCTAAAGTAAATCTGGCCGCTGTCAATTACCACTTTGGTTCAAAGAACGCGCTGATTCACGCGGTTTTCGCGCGTTTTCTGACGCCTTTCTCTGCAACTCTCGAGACTGCGTTCGACGAACTGGAAGCAAAGTGTGACGGCAAACCGGCTACCCTGAACCAGACCCTCTGGGCGCTCACGGAAAGTGCCGTGCGTATGCCCCAGCGCAACGAAAAAGGTATTTCCATTTTCATGCGCCTGCTCGGGCTGGCCTACACCCAGAGCCAGGGCCACCTGCGCAAATTCCTGGAGCAGGAATACAGCGAGCCGTTCGGTCGTTTCATGCGTCTTCTGAAAGAAGCCACCCCTGAGTTGTCCTCGGTAGACCGCTACTGGCGCATCCAGTTCATGCTGGGAGCCACCGCCTTTACCATGTCCAGCAGCGATGCCCTGATCGACATCCTGGAGAACAAGCTGGGTGTGCACACCACGGTTCAGGAAATTGCCGCGCGCCTGGTGCCGTTCCTGGCGGCCGGTATGACCGCACCGGACAAAATGCTGGTTTCTGCCCCGGCCCGGCCCGCGCCGGTTGCCTGAGTTCCCCCGCCTCGGTTAGGCTTCCCTCTGGTTTCCGGCCGGAGGGAGCTTCCCTTTTGAATACCCCCTTGCCCCCCGGGGCTTATCTGACCATTGACATCGCCAGCCAGGTGCTAACGGTGTGTGCTGCTGATGGCAGCGCGCTGGACCGTTACCCCATATCTACCGCCCTGAACGGACCGGGTGAGCAGGATAGCAGCGGCTGCACCCCCCGGGGCGAGCACTATATCCGCGCGCGCATCGGCGAAGGTCAGCCGCTGAATACGGTCTTTCGGGGCCGTCGGCCCACCGGTGAGATATACTCACCACAACTGGCGGCTGAACACCCTGATCGGGACTGGATACTGACCCGTATACTCTGGCTTTGTGGCCGGGAGTGGGGGCGCAACCGTGGCCCCGGGGTGGATTCCTTCCGGCGCTTTATCTACATTCACGGCACCCCGGATACCGAACCCATGGGCGAGGCCCTGTCCCATGGCTGTGTACGGATGAGAAACACCGACATCGCAGAACTGTTTGCGCGGGTAAGGGTAGGCACCCGCGTTGTTATTGGATGAACTGACAGACTCAGAGGAACACAATGATTGGTCAAATGCTGGCTTTGGTGAATGGCTGGATCGAAAAATTCGGCTTGTTGTCAGACGGGTGGCGTGCAGGCGTCCTGATATTCCTCCTGGTTCTGGGCACGGCCACCGTTGCCTTTATAGTCAGCCGGTTGATTCTGGCCGTCGAGAACAAGTTCAAGTCGACTAAAAACAAATGGGACGATGCCTTCCTGCATGCCGCCCGCCGGCCCGTGGTGGCGTTTGTCTGGCTGCAGGGTGTTTACTGGGCAGCCGAGGTGGCCCATCACTTCAGTGACGCGGAAGTCTTCAAGGCCAACGGCACGGTGCTGCAGATCGGCTTTGTCTGGGTGCTGGTCTGGTTCCTGTTCGGCCTGGTGAAGGAAGTCGAAAAGGTCCTGACATCGCCCATCAAAATGCGTAAGCCGATGGATTACACCACGGTGAACGCTATCAGCAAGCTGTTGCGCGCGGTTATTATCATCACCGCGGTGCTGACCGCCCTGCAGACCCTGGGCTTCAGTATTTCCGGGGTTCTGGCCTTTGGTGGTGTGGGTGGTATCGCGGTCGGCTTTGCCGCCAAGGACCTGCTGGCCAACTTCTTTGGCGGCTTCATCATTCACCTGGACCGTCCGTTCAAGGTGGGTGACTGGATCCGCTCGCCGGACCGTAATATTGAAGGCACCGTGGAGCACATTGGCTGGCGTCTGACCACCATTCGCACCTTCGACAAGCGGCCCCTGTATGTGCCCAATGCGGTATTCACCACCATCGCGGTGGAAAACCCGTCCCGCATGACCAACCGCCGCATCTCCGAAACCATCGGCATTCGCTATGCCGATGTACACTCCATGCAGAAGATCGTGGAAGAAATCCGCGAGATGCTGAAAAACCACGAAGAAATCGACAGCAACCAGACCCTGATTGTGAACTTCCTGGCGTTCAATGCCTCATCGCTGGATATCATGCTGTACACCTTCACCAAGACCACCGAATGGGTGCGCTTCCATGAAATCAAGGAAGATGTACTACTGAAGGTCAGCGACATTATCGAATCCCATGGTGCCGAGATTGCCTTCCCGACCCGTACCTTGCATTTGCCGGGCGGTGTCAGGCTCAGTGGCGAGGCCAGGGAACAAGGTGAAGCGCGCAGTGAGGGCAGCAAAGAAGCCCCGGAATCCCGTGGCGAAAGCGAGCAGGGCGGACAACCAGCAGGAGACAAGGCATGACCGCAAGCACCAACCCGGTCGGGATTATCGGTGGTACCGGCCTGACCAGTCTGAGTGACCTCGAAATTGTTGGCGAAGAAACCGTCAGCACCCGTTGGGGCGAGCCCTCAGACAAGCTGGTGCATGGCCGGCTGGGTGACCAGGCGGTGGTGTTCCTGGCCCGCCACGGTAACCCGCACCGCATTCCGCCCCACCAGGTGAACTACCGTGCCAACCTTCAGGCACTCTACGACGCCGGTGTGCGAACCGTAGTGGGGGTAAATGCCGTGGGTGGTATCCATAAGGCCATGGGGCCGGCCCATGTGGTGGTGCCGGACCAGCTCATCGATTACACCTGGGGCCGGGCCAGCACCTTCTTTGAGGGGGAGCTGGAGCACGTTACCCACATCGATTTTACCTACCCGTATGATCAGGAAGGCCGACAGTTGCTGATTGATGCCGCCCGGGGCCTGGAACTGGATTTCTCGGATTTCGGAGTCTACGCCGCCACTCAGGGGCCAAGGCTGGAAACCGCGGCCGAGATCACGCGCCTTGAGCGGGATGGATGTGACCTGGTAGGAATGACCGGTATGCCGGAAGCCGTGCTGGCGGCGGAGTTGGGTATGCGCTACGTGTGCCTGGCGCTGGTGGTGAACTGGGCGGCCGGAAAATCCGACCACATCATCACCATGGAAGAAATCGAACAGGCCATTGACCAGGGTATGGCCGGCGTGAAGAAAGTCCTCGAATGCTCAATGGCCGGCCTGGGCCAGCTCAGCCCTCGATCTTCCTGAAGAACACCAGCACGCCAATGGTGGGGGAATCGATAAAGTGGATTTCCTGACTGCGCATACGGCGGGTTTCGCGAATCCAGGTAATCAGTTCCTGCTGTTCTTCACCTTCCTGCCAGTGGTTCAGGTGCACTTTCACGTGCAGGTAACGCTGGCGGTCGATTTCGATATGGCCTTCCACGGCGCGCTCGCCGGCCCCGCCAAGCCATTTGCCCACGGCGACCCGCATGGGGCTGCCGTTATAGTTGGGCGGAAACGTCTGATACCAGCCGGCGGTGGCCAGAACCCGGTAGTTGCCGCTGTTTTCCAGGCGGGCGGCAGCCTGGTTCAGGTACAGTTCGTTGCGGGCAGCCAGCCGGACATCAGAAGCCCGGTTGCCGTTGGCGTCTTCCACCCATAGCGAGCGGATACCGCTCAGGGGTGGTTCCACAGGCATGCCGGCCATCTGCTCTTCAATGGCAGAGGGGTCTGCCAGCCGTTCGACAATCACCACTTCTGCGCGGTAAAAATCATCCGGTGTCTGGGCCAGGGCCTTGCCGGCTGGCACCAGTACGAATGCCAGGGCCAGTGCAGCAGTCAAAGCCTGCTTGAAACAGAGATCACGTGCTTGCAAGTGTGTCACTCCAGCTGATTCGGGTTGGCTCAGGCTTTCTTTGCCGGCGCCGGCTTGCTCTGCTCCGGCCCGAGTTCCATGAGCATGGCTGAGATGGCGTCGAGTTTACCACTGGTTGAATCATCATTCAGCCGGAAGCGGAAGCTGTTGGCCCCTTCCAGCCGGTAGGTGTCCGGTGCGGATTGCACTTTTTTAACCAGCACCAGCGGGTCCACCGGCGTGCTTGCGCCGAACTCCAGGCGCACCCATTCCTTGCCGGCGTCCACTTTTACAATGCCCAGGGCGTCTGCTTTCAGGCGCAGGCGGGTCTGGTTTACCAGGTTCTTTGCCGGCTCCGGTAATAATCCGAACCGGTCAATCATCTCAACCTGAAGTTCTTTTAATTCTTCTTCGTTCTGCACACTGGCGATGCGCTTGTACAGCATCAGCCGGTTGTGCACATCCGGCAGGTAGTCATCCGGAATCAGCGCCGGAATGCGCAGGTTCATCTCGGTGCCATGACTCAGGGGCAGCTCCGCATTGGGTGTGCGGCCCTCGCGGATGGCTTTTACCGCTTCGTCCAGCAGCTGCATGTACAGGGTGAAGCCGATGCTTTCAATCTGCCCGCTCTGTTCCTCGCCCAGCAGCTCGCCCGCGCCCCGGATCTCCAGGTCGTGGGTGGCCAGCATGAAGCCGGCGCCCAGGTCCTGGGCTTCGGAAATGGCATCCAGCCGCTTCTTGGCGTCGGTGGAAATGCTCTTGGGCGGTGGCGTCAGCAGGTAGGCGTAGGCCTGGTGGTGGGAGCGGCCAACCCGGCCCCGCAGCTGGTGTAGCTGGGCCAGGCCGAATTTATCCGCCCGCTCGATAATAATGGTGTTGGCACTGGGAATGTCGATGCCGGTTTCCACAATGGTGGTACACACCAGCACGTTGAAGCGCTTGTGGTAGAAGTCCGACATGATCTGTTCCAGCTGGCGCTCGCGCATCTGGCCGTGGGCCACACCTACCCGGGCTTCGGGAATCAGCCGGCGCAGGTCTTCAGCGGTTTTCTCGATGGTCGAGACATCGTTGTGCAGGAAGTACACCTGACCACCCCGCAGAATTTCCCGCAGAATAGCTTCTTTCACCATGGATTCGTCGCGCTGGCGCACAAAGGTTTTCACCGACAGCCGGCGGGCCGGCGGGGTGGCGATAATCGACAGGTCCCGCAGATGGCCCATGGCCATGTTCAGGGTCCGGGGGATGGGCGTGGCGGTGAGGGTAAGCATGTCCACCTCGGCCCTCAGGGACTTCAGCTTTTCTTTCTGCTGAACGCCGAACCGGTGTTCCTCGTCGATAATCACCAGCCCCAGGTTCTTGAACTTGATATCGCCCTGCAGCAGCTTGTGGGTGCCGATGACAATATCGGCCTTGCCTTCTTCAATGGCGGCAATGGCCTTGGTGGTCTGGGCGCCGCTGCGGAAACGGCTGAGCAGCTCCACGGTCACCGGGGTGTCAGAAAACCGGTCCCGGAAAGACTCATAATGTTGCTGCGCCAGCAGGGTAGTGGGTACCAGCACCGCCACCTGCTTGCCGGACCAGGTGGCCAGGAAAGCGGCACGCATGGCGACCTCGGTTTTCCCGAAGCCGACATCGCCACACACCAGGCGATCCATGGGGCGCTCGCCGGTCATGTCTTCGAACACGGATTGAATCGCTACCTGCTGGTCTGGTGTTTCCTCGAACGGAAAGCCGGCGGCAAAGGCCCGGTAGGCTTCTTTCGGGTCTTCGAACTGGAAGCCCTTGCGGGCTTCGCGGCGGGCGTAAACATCAAGCAGCTCGGCGGCGGTATCGCGGATTTTCTCCAGGGCCTTCTGCTTGGCATTGCTCCAGCGGTCGGTGCCCAGCTTGTGCAGGGGGGCGTGTTCTTCGTCGGTGCCGGCGTAGCGGGAAATCAGGTGCAGGCTGGATACCGGCACGTACAGTTTCGAGCTCCCGGCGTATTCCAGCATAAGGAATTCATCGGCCTGGCCGCCGGCGGTAATGGTTTCCAGGCCTTTGTAGCGGCCAACCCCGTGGTCGATATGTACAACCGGCGAGCCGATGCGCAGTTCGGACAGGTCCCGGTAACCGTGGTCGTCTACCTCGGTGGGCTTCTCGCGCCGCCGGCGCTGCAATACCCGCTCGCCAAACAGGGCAGTTTCGGTAATCAGCGCCAGGTTTTGCTCCGGCAGCACCATGCCCTGTTCCATGGGGGCAATGGTAATGGCCAGGGTGGAGTCGGATTTCTCCAGAAACTCCTGCCAGCCGCTGACGGTGGCCAGTTTCAGTTTGTGGTCACCCAGGTTTTCGATCAGCGCTTCCCGCCGGCCGGAGGATTCGGCACAGATCAGTACCCGGCCGGGAAACTCCTTGATGAACCGTTTCAGTCGTCCGGCAGGGTCCGCCGCCCGGCCGTCCATGGCCACGTCCGGCAGGGCTTCGGCGTGGCAGTTGGCGCTGCCGGCACCCTCAACCGGATCCGGGGCGCAGGTTACCCGGGGGTAGGGTTTAAGCTGGCCAAACACCTCGTCTTGCTGCAGGAACAGCTCCGAGGGCGGCAGGATAGGCCGCAAGCGGTCATGGCGGCGGTCTTCGTGCCGGGCCCGGGTTTCGGCATCAAACGCCGCAACGGCATCGTTCAGGCCGTCGGCCGTGAACACCAGGGTAGAAGCCGGCAGGTAATCGAACAGGGTGGCGGTTTCGTCAAAAAACAGCGGCAGGTAGTACTCGATGCCCGGCGGCGTAATGCCGTTGCTGACATCCTGGTACACCGGGGCCTCTTTATCGGCACTCGGAAAATGCTCGAACCAGCGGTTGCGGAAGCCGGAGCGGGCATCCTTATGCCAGGGGAATTCATGGGCCGGCAGCAGTTCGATCTGCTCTATACGGTCGATGGAGCGCTGGGTTTCCGGATCGAAGGTGCGCAGGGTTTCGATTTCATCATCAAACAGGTCAATCCGGTAGGGCAGGTTGGAGCCCATGGGATAGATGTCCAGGATCGCTCCACGTACCGCGTATTCACCATGCTCGTACACGTTTTCGGCGTGGTGATAGCCGGCGGCTTCCAGTTGCATGCGCCAGCTGTCGATGTTCAGGCTCTGGCCCACCTCCAGCAGCAAGGTGTTGCCCTGCAGGTAGCTGGGCGGCGCCACCCGGTGCATCAGGGTGCGGGCCGGTACCACCAGGATGCCATGCCGGGTAGAAGGCAGGCGGTGCAGGGTGCGGATTCGTCGGGAGGTGATGTCCTGGTGTGGCGAGAATAAATCGTAGGGCAGGGTTTCCCAGTCTGGCAGTGACAGCAGTTCCAGCCCGTCTTCGGTGATGGCGGCGCCGTCTTCTTCCGGTGGCAGGTTCAGGAAGAACCGGATGGCCTGTTCCAGCCGGATGGCGTCATCGGTGCTTCGGGTGATTACCAGTGTCAGCCCTTTGTGGTCCCTCGCGCTTTCGCAGATGGCCAGGGCGTCGCTGCAACCGGCCAGCTGCCCCCACTTTCGGTGGTCTGACGGTTTTTCCGGCGCCACGGGCGCAATAAGGGCAGTGGCAGTAAAGGAGTGGGCGGAACCTTGGGGCATGGGCAGGCAAATCTCCTGGTTTGGCGCATCGGAAGCGAAAGCGGCCGCTATTCTAGCGTTCGGGGGTGACAGTGTCATGGCCGGGCGACGAAGGTCGGGCAGAAACCTATTTGCCGTAGGCGCCGTTAAGTTGGATAATACGCGCCTCAAATTATTCCCTGTGCTAAACGAGGTCCCAACCGTGAGTCACGAGCAGATCAACCAGCACCTGTCCAACTGGACAGAGAGAGAGTCCACTGCGGAAGCCATGATCCCGCTGATCGGCCGCCTGTACCGCAAGAACAACGTTGTTACGTCTGTTTACGGCCGCGCGATCATCAACCAGTCTGTGATCGACATCATCCGTGCCCACCGCTTTGTTCGCCAGGTTGAGCACAGCGAGCTGTCTGTTCACGACACCCTGCCTATCCTGCAGGAAATGGACAAGCTGGAACTGGGCCGTGCCCACGTGGATATCGGCAAGCTGGCCGTTAAATTCAAGGAAGAAGGTGGCGACCTCGCCGAATTCCTGAAGCGCGAAATCGGCCCGGTGGTTGGCCAGTACGCCAGCCAGTCCGAAGAAGACTCCAAAAACGAAACCAAAGACGTTGTCCTTTACGGCTTTGGCCGTATCGGCCGTCTGCTGGCCCGCATCCTGATCGAGAAGGCCGGTGGCGGTAACAATCTGCGCCTGCGCGCCATCGTGGTTCGTCAGGGCGGCGCCGAAAACGACCTGGAAAAGCGTGCCAGCCTGCTGCGCCGTGATTCCGTGCATGGTCCGTTCGACGGCACCATCACCGTAGACGAAGAAAACTCCGCGCTGATCGCCAACGGTAACTTCATCAAGGTGATCTACTCCGATGGCCCGGACAAGGTGGACTACACCGACTACGACATCCACAACGCCATCGTGATCGACAACACCGGTAAGTGGCGCGACGAAGAAGGCCTGGGCCTGCACTTGAAATCCAAGGGTGTCAGCCGCGTCATCCTGACCGCGCCGGGCAAGGGCGACATCAAGAACATCGTTTACGGCATCAACAACGACTGGATCACCGACGAAGACAAGATCCTGTCTGCCGCCTCCTGTACCACCAACGCCATTACCCCGGTACTGAAGGCCATCAACGACGAATACGGCATTGAAGACGGCCACGTTGAAACCGTTCACTCCTACACCAACGACCAGAACCTGATCGATAACTACCACAAGGGTAGCCGTCGTGGTCGCAGTGCGGCCCTGAACATGGTTATCACCGAAACCGGTGCTGCCAAGGCTGTTGCCAAGGCCCTGCCGGAGCTGAAAGGCAAGCTGAGCGGTAACGCTATCCGCGTTCCGACTCCGAACGTGTCTATGGCGATCCTGAACCTGAACCTGAAGTCAGACGTTGAAGTGGATAAGGTTAACGACTACCTGCGCGACATGGCCCTGCACTCTGAGTTGCAGAAGCAGATCGACTTCGTGAACTCTCCGGAAGTGGTGTCTACCGACTTCGTAGGCTCCCGCCACGCCGGTGTTGTGGATGCCCAGGCCACCATTGCCAACGGCAAGCGCCTGATCCTGTACGTATGGTACGACAACGAGTTCGGTTACAGCGCCCAGGTTATCCGCTGCGTTAACCAGATGGCCGGCGTAACCTACCCGATCTTTCCGAAGCGCACCCGCGACTAAAGTCGTAGGCCGCTTCCTCGAGAAGTGATCGGGCCGGCCCCGGTAGCGTAAGTTACCGGGGCTTTCCTGCTTTAAGGGACCGCTAAAACCATTTTGGTTACCGGTGGAAATAGGTTTCCTTAATCTCTATAATTGGCGCGATTTTGGGTATGTCTGGCACCCCGTTTCTCAACCTTCCTGGGCCGCAGGGGGCCGGGCGTTAATAATCCACAGAAACAGTTTCTGATGATTGGACGAGGCTAATGATCAAGATCAAAAAAGGCCTGGATCTTCCCATCAGCGGCGCTCCCGAACAGACCATTACAGATGGCAAGCCGATTCGCCACGTGGCATTGATCGGTTTTGACTATCACGGCATGAAGCCGACCATGGCTGTGAAAGAGGGAGACCGTGTCAAGCGCGGTACGCTGCTGTTCACGGACAAGAAGACCGAGGGCGTTCGTTATACTTCACCAGCCGCAGGCGTGGTGAAAGAAATCAATCGCGGTGAGCGTCGTGTATTCCAGTCTGTTGTTATCGAAATCGATGGCAACGATGCGGAAACCTATGCCCGTTACAACGATTCGGACCTTGCCGGCCTGGAACGCCAGCAGGTGGTCGACAACCTGGTAGAGTCCGGCCTGTGGACAGCTTTCCGCACGCGGCCCTACAGCAAGGTTCCGGAAATCGATTCCGCACCGAATTCCATTTTCGTGTCTGTGATGGACACCAACCCCCTGGCGGCAGACCCCACCGTTATCATCGGCGAGAACAGCAAGGCTTTTGAAAAAGGCCTGACCATTATTTCCCGCCTGACCAACGGCAAGGTCTTCGTAACCGGCAAGCCCGGCGCCAATGTTTCTGTGCCCAAGGCCGACAATATCGAAGTGCACCAGTTTGACGGTGTGCACCCGGCCGGCAACGTAGGTACCCATATCCATCACCTGGATCCGGTATCTGCCAGCAAGACTGTCTGGTCCATCAACTACCAGGACGTCATCGACATCGCCAAGCTGTTCGAAACCGGTGAAGTGCCGGTAGAGCGCATTGTGGCGATTGCTGGCCCGAAAGCCTCCAAGCCCCGCCTGGTTCGTACCCGTCTGGGTGCCAGCCTGCAGGAGTTGCTGGATGGCGAAACGGCGACCGACTGCCAGGTTCGTGCTATTTCCGGTTCTGTGTTTGGTGGCCGTCGCGGCGAAGGCCCCTGCGCCTACCTAGGCCGCTTTGCCAACCAGGTAAGCGTGCTGGAAGAGCAGAGCAAGCGTGAGTTCATGGGTTGGCTGTCTCCGGGCCCCAACAAGTTCTCGGTGCTGAATATCTATCTGTCCAAGCTTAACCCGGGCAAGCTGTTCAACTTTACCACCACCACCAATGGCAGTGAGCGAGCCATGGTGCCGGTAGGTGCGTATGAACAGGTTATGCCGCTGGATATCCTGCCAACCCAGCTGCTGCGCGCACTGATTGTGGGCGATACCGAAATGGCACAGAAACTGGGTGTCCTGGAGCTGGATGAAGAAGATCTGGCGCTGTGCACCTTCGTGTGCCCCGGCAAATATGAATACGGTCCGATTCTCCGCGAGAACCTGACCCGAATCGAGATCGAGGGCTAATACGATGGCAATCCGACAGTTTCTCGATGGAATCGAGCATCACTTTGAAAAAGGCGGCAAGTACGAGCGCTGGTACGCCCTGTACGAAGCCGTTGATACAATTTTCTACTCGCCTGCGAGCGTAACCAAGACCACCTCCCATGTGCGTGATGGCGTAGACCTCAAGCGCATCATGATCACTGTGTGGCTGTGTACCTTCCCGGCCATGTTCTTCGGTATGTGGAACATCGGTTTCCAGGCCAACAGCTTCCTGGCGGAAAACGCCGGCGCGCAGATTGCCGACGGCGGCCTGCGTGAAGCCTTCATTACCGCCCTGGCGGCAACCGGAGCCGGAGCCGGCCTTTGGGATAACTTCGTCTATGGCCTGGCGTATTTCGTGCCCATCTACGCGGTTACCTTCATTGTGGGTGGTTTCTGGGAAGTCCTGTTTGCCACCGTGCGCAAGCACGAAGTGAACGAAGGCTTCTTTGTGACCTCCGTACTGTTCGCACTCATCTGCCCGCCCACCATCCCGCTGTGGCAGGTGGCCCTGGGTATCACCTTCGGTGTGGTAATCGGTAAGGAAGTGTTCGGTGGTACCGGCAAAAACTTCCTGAACCCGGCACTGACCGGCCGTGCGTTCCTGTACTTCGCGTACCCGGCGCAGATCTCCGGCGACACCGTATGGACTGCCGTTGACGGCTTCAGTGGCGCCACGGCGCTGAGCTGGGCCGCCAGTGGTGGTCTGGAAGCTCTGGAAGCTCAAATTGGCTGGATGAGCGCCTTCATGGGCACCATTCAGGGCTCGATGGGTGAGACCTCGACACTGGCCATTCTGATTGGTGGCCTGATCCTGTTGGGGATGAAGATTGCCTCCTATCGCATCGTCGGAGGTGTGTTGATCGGTATGATCGGCATGTCGCTGCTGCTAAACATCATAGGTTCCGAGACCAATCCGATGTTCGCGGTTCCGGCGCATTGGCATCTGGTCATGGGCGGGTTTGCCTTTGGCATGATGTTCATGGCGACGGATCCGGTGTCCGCCGCGATGACTGACACGGGTCGCTGGTGTTTCGGTATTCTGGTAGGCGTGATGACTGTGCTGATCCGCGTGATCAATCCGGCGTTCCCGGAAGGCATCATGCTTGCCATCCTGTTCGCAAACCTGTTCGCGCCATTGATGGACCATTACGTGGTTCAGGCCAACATCAAACGGAGGCTTGCTCGTGGCTAAAGCTAAAGAAACCGTCTCCCGCACGCTGATCGTTGCGCTGGTGCTGAGTATCGTGTTCTCTGTCGTGGTATCCACCGCGGCGGTCATGCTCAGACCTGCCCAGGTCAAGAATCAGCATCTTGATATGACAACGAACATTCTCTCTGCCGCAGGTATGCTGGATCAAGGCGATACTGCAGAGCAGATTTTGCAGAAATTCGAGAGTTTCGATGTTCGCCTGGTGGATTTGGATACTGGTAAATTTGTAAAGCCTTCCGCCGTTGGTGTTGCTGAGCCCATGAAATATGATATGTACAAGGCTGCCTCGGACCCTCAGTTGTCTACGGATATTCCTTCCTCGGAAGACAAGGCTGGCATCAAGCGCCGGCCGAATGTTGCCAGGGTGTATACGCTGAGCGAGAACGGAGAGCTAGTGCGTGTGGTACTGCCAATTCATGGTTATGGCCTCTGGTCTACATTGTATGGCTTCATTTCGCTGGAAGGTGATTTGAACACCATTGAAGGGCTTGGCTTTTACTCCCACGCCGAAACTCCGGGCCTCGGTGGGGAGGTAGACAATCCACGCTGGAAGTCGCAGTGGGTGGGGAAGAAAGTTTATGATGGTGATCGCACTGAACCGCAGATCAAACTGGTTAAAGGTGGCGTAAACGTTGATGCAAAAAAAAGGCAGCATAAAGTGGATGCTCTGTCCGGGGCAACGTTGACCAGTCGCGGCGTTGAGCAACTGGTTAACTACTGGATGGGCGACCGCGGATACGCGCCGTTCCTGCAAAAACTTCGTGAAGGGGAGGTCTGATCATGGCAGATGCATCAGCCAAACAGGTTCTCTTCGAACCGATCTTCAGCAATAACCCGATTGCCCTGCAGATCCTGGGCATCTGTTCAGCGCTGGCGGTTACCACCAGCATGAACGTTACACTTGTTATGTGCGCGGCGGTTATTGCCGTTACCGCATTTTCCAACCTGGCCGTGTCCCTGGTACGCACCCAGATTCCGGGCAGTATCCGGATCATCGTGCAGATGACCATTATCGCCTCCCTGGTAATCGTGGTTGACCAGGTGCTCAAGGCCTATGCCTACGAGATTTCCAAGCAGCTCTCAGTGTTCGTTGGTCTGATTATCACCAACTGCATCGTTATGGGCCGCGCGGAAGGCTTTGCCATGAAGAACGGCCCCTGGCTGAGCTTCCTGGACGGCGTTGGTAACGGTCTGGGCTACTCGGTACTCCTGATCTTCGTTGCCTTCTTCCGTGAATTGCTGGGCGCCGGCTCACTGTTCGGTGTCTCCCTGATGCCGGTGGTGAACGAAGGTGGCTGGTACATTCCTAACGGCTTGTTGCTGCTGCCGCCGAGTGCGTTCTTTATTATCGGCCTGGCGATCTGGGGTCTGCGGACCTGGAAGCCGGAGCAGGTTGAAGAGGCGGACTACAAAATGTCCCGCCATACCGTTAAGGAGGCCTTCTGATGGAACATTATCTGAGCCTCTTGATGAAGGCGATCTTCGTTGAAAACATGGCGCTGGCCTTCTTCCTGGGGATGTGTACGTTCCTGGCGATCTCCAAGAAGATCGAAGCGGCCACCGGTCTTGGCATTGCCGTGGTGGTCGTGCTGACCGTCACCGTACCGGTGAACAACCTGCTGTATAACGGCATCCTGCGGGAAGGCGCCCTGGAATGGGCCGGTCTGCCGAACGTAGACCTGAGCTTCCTGGGCCTGCTGACATACATCGGAGTTATTGCCGCGATCGTACAGATCATGGAAATGGTGCTGGATAAATACATCCCGGCTCTTTATTCCGCCCTGGGTGTGTTTCTGCCGCTGATCACGGTTAACTGCGCCATCATGGGTGCGTCACTGTTCATGGTTGAGCGTGACTACACCTTTGGCGAGAGTGTGGTGTACGGCTTTGGCGCCGGTGTTGGCTGGGCCCTGGCCATCATCGCCCTGGCAGGTATCCGTGAAAAGCTCAAGTACAGCGATGTCCCGAACGGACTGCGTGGCCTTGGCATCACCTTCATTACTGTGGGTCTGATGTCTCTGGGTTTCATGTCGTTCTCCGGCATCTCCCTGTAATTCACCCGGTGATTCGGTTTAACGAAAAGGCGAGACCATGAATACAGAAATTATTCTCGGCGTGGTCATGTTCACCGTTATCGTTCTGGCGCTTGTGGCGATTATCCTCGCGGCCCGCTCCAGGCTGGTAAGCACCGGTGATGTGACTATTGAGATCAACGACGACCCCGAGCACACGGTAAAAACCAGTGCCGGTGGCAAGCTGCTGGGTACCCTGGCCAACAGTGGTATCTACCTGTCTTCCGCCTGTGGTGGCGGTGGTACCTGTGCCCAGTGTAAATGTAAGGTTCTGGACGGCGGTGGCGCCATGCTGCCTACCGAAAAGACCCACTTCACCAACCGTGAAGAGAAAGAAGGCTGGCGCTTGTCCTGCCAAGTTCCTGTAAAGCAGGACATGAAGATCGAAGTACCGGAAGAGTTCTTCGGCGTGAAGAAGTGGGAATGCGAGGTTATCTCCAACCACAACGTGGCTACCTTCATCAAGGAACTGGTACTGAAGCTGCCGGAAGGCGAGGAAGTCGACTTCCGCGCTGGCGGTTACGTGCAGCTGGAGTGCCCCCCGTACGAAATCAACTTCAAGGATTTCGATATCGAGGAAGAGTTCCACGAAGACTGGGACAAGCACGACATCTGGCGCTACAAGGGCGTGAACAAGGAAGAGACCATCCGGGCCTATTCCATGGCGAACTACCCGGAAGAGAAAGGTCTTCTCAAGTTCAACATCCGTATCGCTACGCCGCCTCCTGGCACTGATCATCCGCCGGGCATCATGTCTACCTTCGTCTTCAACCTGAAGCCGGGTGACAAGGTAACCGTAATGGGACCGTTTGGTGAGTTCTTCGCCAAGGATACCGATGCGGAGATGGTGTTCATCGGTGGTGGTGCGGGTATGGCGCCGATGCGCTCCCACATCTTCGACCAGCTGAAGCGCCTGAACTCCAAGCGCAAGATCAGCTTCTGGTACGGTGCCCGTAGTGTGCGCGAAATGTTCTACGTAGAAGATTTCGACATGCTGGCCCGCGAGAACGAAAACTTCGAGTGGCACGTGGCGTTGTCTGACGCGCTGCCGAGCGATAACTGGGAAGGCCCGACCGGCTTTATCCATAACGTGTTGTACGAAAACTATCTGAAGGACCACCCGGCTCCGGAAGACTGTGAGTTCTACATGTGCGGGCCCCCAATCATGAACGCGTCTGTCATCAAGATGTTGAAAGACCTTGGTGTAGAAGACGAAAACATCATGCTGGATGATTTCGGGGGTTAATTCACTCAAATGACATCCGGCAAGATGAAGCCCGCCAGGGTGGTTATAATCAGCGTTTTCTGGGCGCTGGTTATGGCTGCCCTGGCGGGTTGCTCGTTTCAGGACGAGGAAAAAATCTGGGAGATCTCCGGCGGCATTTTTGGCACCACCTATCATATCAACGTGGTATTGCCCGAAGACGAAGCCCGCCTGCAAACTCTGGCGCAGGGCATTGAACAAACCCTGAACGAAGTGGACGGTGCCATGTCTACCTGGAAGAAGGACTCCGAGCTGTCGCGACTCAACAGCAAGAAAGACCAAAGCCAGTGGACAGAGCTGTCGCCGGCACTGTTTGAGGTGATACAGCGCGCCCAGGAAATATCGGCCATGACCGACGGCGCCTTCGATGTCACCATCGGCCCCGTTGTGAACCTGTGGGGCTTCGGGCCGGAAGCACGGCTGGAAAAGGCGCCTTCAGAGCAAGAACTGGCAGTACGGATGGCGGCCACCGGCTGGGAAAAGCTGGAGCTGGATGAGCAGCGCCAGGCAATCCGCAGCCAGCAGCCCCAGTACATTGACCTGTCCGGCATTGCCAAGGGCTATGGTGTGGATGTGGTGGCCCGTTACCTCGACAGCGAAGGGGTACAGGCTTACCTGGTGGAGATCGGTGGCGAGGTCCGTACCCTTGGCCGCAAGCCTGGTGGCGACGCCTGGCGGTTAGCCGTAGAAGAGCCCACAGAGGATGCCCGGCAGGTAAACAAGGTTGTCGCGCTCAGCGGGCAGGCCATGGCAACCTCCGGCGACTATCGTAACTATTACGAATCACAAGGGCAGCGCTATTCCCATACAATTAACCCTGATACCGGTAAACCGATAAGCCACAAACTGGCATCGGTAACCGTACTGGCGGATGATTGTATGACAGCCGACGCACTGGCGACTGCATTCAACGTGATGGGTTATGAACGGGCAGCGAGCCTGGCGACCCGGGAAAACATTCCCGCATACTTTATCGTAAGGGGAGACAACGGTTTTGAAACCCATCAGACACCGGCATTCTCGTCTTACGTTGTCCAGTAAAGGAGGGCAGTAATGGGTACCTTTCTTTTAGTTCTGTTTATTGTGGTACTGCTGGTTGCCGGCATGTCGATCGGCGTTATTTTCGGTCGCAAGCCGATCAGCGGAACCTGTGGTGGTATTGGTGCCTTGGGTATCAGTGCTTCCTGCGATATTTGCGGTGGTAACACCCAGAAGTGTGAAGAGAGCCGGAGTGGCTCCGACGAGCCGGCAAAAATGGAAGACCTGGCCTACGACGCCAGCAAAGCCGACAAGTAACCGCAACGGGTCACCTACAATCACTATAACGACAGCTACGCACTCAAGACGTAGATAAGGAGTCACTGCGCACATGGCAGAGCATCATTACGACGTAGTCGTGATCGGCGCCGGCCCTTCCGGGGAAGGGGCGGCGATGAACGCGGCCAAGCACAACAAGCGCGTCGCCATCATTGAAGACAAGCCCACCGTTGGCGGTAACTGCACCCACTGGGGCACCATCCCGTCGAAGGCGCTGCGGCACTCGGTCAAGCAGATCATCACCTTCAACACCAACCAGATGTTCCGGGACATCGGCGAGCCGCGCTGGTTCTCGTTCCCCCGTGTGCTGCAGAACGCCCAGAAGGTCATTGGCAAGCAGGTAAAGCTGCGCACCCAGTTCTACTCCCGCAACCGGGTAGACCTGATCAACGGCCGTGCTTCGTTTGTTGACACGCACCGGCTGGAAATCCGTGGCAACAAATCGGTGGAAACCATCCACTTCAAACAGGCGATCATTGCCACTGGCTCCCGCCCGTACCTGCCGCCCGATGTAGACTTCCGCCATCACCGGATCTACAACTCAGACTCCATCCTGAACCTGTCCCATACCCCGCGCACCCTGATTATCTACGGTGCCGGCGTTATCGGTTCAGAATACGCGTCTATTTTTGCCGGGCTGGGTGTGAAGGTTGACCTGATCAACCCCGGTGACCGGCTGCTGTCGTTCCTGGATGACGAAATCTCCGATGCGCTGAGTTATCACCTGCGCAACAACGGCGTGCTGGTTCGCCATAACGAACAGTATGAGTCCGTCAAAGGCGACGATCACGGTGTGGTGCTGTCACTGCAGTCCGGCAAGAAAATCCGTGCCGATGCCTTCCTGTGGTGTAACGGCCGTAGTGGTAACACCGAGAACCTGGGCCTGGAAAATGTCGGCCTGGTGCCGAATGGCCGCGGCCAGCTGGCAGTGGATGACCACTACCGCACCGAGGTAGAGCATATCTACGCCGCAGGTGATGTAATCGGTTGGCCAAGCCTGGCCAGTGCTGCCTACGACCAGGGCCGTGCGGCCTCTTCCGATATTACCCAGGACGAGTATTTCCGCTTTGTGAACGATGTGCCCACCGGCATCTACACCATTCCGGAAATCAGTTCAGTGGGTAAAACCGAGCGGGAGCTGACCGAAGCCAAGGTGCCCTACGACGTAGGCCAGGCCTTCTTCAAAGACCTCGCCCGGGCGCAGATTACCGGTGAAGCGGTCGGCATGCTGAAGATCCTGTTCCACCGTGAAACCCGTGAAATCCTGGGCATTCACTGCTTTGGTGACCAGGCAGCCGAGATCGTACACATCGGCCAGGCCATCATGAACCAGGAAGGGGAAGCGAATTCCCTGAACTACTTCATCAACACCACCTTCAACTACCCGACCATGGCGGAAGCCTACCGGGTAGCTGCACTGAACGGCCTGAACAGAATCTTCTGACCAGGCCGTGGTGCCCGGGCCTGCCTCAGGCAGGTTCCGGGCTGCTTTCCCTTGCCGGCAGGCTCAGTACCGCCTTGGCCCGGTTATCGAAGAACATTTTAGTACTGGTGGGATAGTCAGAAATAATGCTGTCCACGCCCATTTCTTCCAGCTTCAGCATGTCGTGAATACGGTTTACCGTCCAGGTAGACACATGCATGCCACGCTTGTGGGCGGTGTCCACCATCCCCTTGTTCAGGATTTTCCAGTTAACGCAGAAATACTCGCAACCCAGCCGGGTGGCCAGGTTCAGGGGCTTGGGAAACTTGCGCTCCGCCACCAGGCCGATGCGGATATTGCGGTTTCTCCGGCGGATTTCCCGCAAGAACCACGGGTCTGTGGAGGTGACCGCGCAGGTCTGGTACAGGTTACGGCGTTGGATAACCTCGGTTAGCCGGTTGCACAGAATGTTCAGGCGCGAACGGCTGTCTTTCTTTACCTCCAGCTGCATGTGTTCCAGGTCGTCAAACTGATCCAGCAGGGTTTCCAGTGCCGGAATGCCGGTTTTACGAGGCCAGGCGCTGGTGTTGCGCCGGGCGTCCATATCCTCCAGTTCGGCAGCCGTGTAGTTGCCGACGTTGCCTTTTCTGCCGGTGGTGCGGTCTACCGTCAGGTCGTGCACCAGCACGGGGATGCCGTCTTTCGAGAGTACAAGGTCGAGCTCGAAATACCGGATGCCCTGCCGGTATGCATGTACAAAACCTGGCAGGGTATTTTCGGGGGCCTCACCCTTGGCCCCTCGGTGACCATAAACGATCATTCTGCGGTACTGTCCTTGAGACGTTGATAGATAGCCTGGCGCTTCTTCCAGGTGTCGTGGCACAGGCGGATATCTTCCAGGTAAGCCGGCAGTTCGTTCATCAGCAGGGCCTGGGGGCCGTCTACCAGTGCTTTCTCCGGTTTCGGGTGGAAGTCCACCAGCACCATGTTGGCACCGGCAATCACGCCCTGGGCGGTGGCGTGCATCACATCCAGGATGCCGTCCGGAGCGCGGTCACGGCTGCCCACCGAGTGGGACGGGTCTACACACACCGGCATGCGGGTCAGGCGTTTTACCGCCGGCACGTGGGCGAAGTCCACCATGTTGCGGTGCGGCTGGCCGGCCTCGGTTTTCATGCCGCGCAGGCAGAAAATCACATTGGCGTTGCCTTCGCTGGCCAGGTATTCCGCCGCGTTCAGGGATTCGTTCAGGGTGATACCAAAGCCACGCTTCAGCAGCACCGGGTAGGTGGTCTGGCGGCCAATGGCTTTCAGCAGCTCGAAGTTCTGGGTGTTGCGGGTGCCCACCTGCAGCATCACGCCGGTAGGACGGCCCAGCTTCTCCAGGCAAGTATCGATTTCTTCGATGTGGCTTTCGTGGGTAATCTCCATGGCCACCACCTTGATGCCATGCTTGCCCGCCTTCTCGAACACCCAGGGCAGGCAGCCCTTACCGTGGCCCTGGAAGGAATAGGGGTTGGTGCGGGGCTTGTAGGCGCCCATGCGGGTGCAAACTTCGCCGGCGTCTTCCAGCGCCTGCATCATCTGCTCAACGTGCTCGGGTACATCCACCGCGCACAGGCCGGCAAAGATATTCAGGTTGTTCTGGCTGAACTCCACGCCGTTGTAGGTGAAACCGCTCTGGCGATTGTCATCTTTATGGCGGCCCAGAATCCGGTAGTCATCGGAAATGCGAATGGCCCGCTCAACCGCCGGCAGCGCTTCGATCTCTTCCTTGTCCAGGGTCTTGGTATCGCCCAGCAGGTAAACCTCGGTCAGCCGCTGGCTGGCGCCCTGAATCTCGTGAACGCGAATGCTCACGCCAGGCAGGTTTTCCAGGTAATGCATGGTCTGGCGATAGGCATCGCTGTCCAGCGCCGTATTGGGGTGAAGAATGGCTAGCATGGAACGTCCTCGTCCTTAAAATTACGCGGCCCGGGAAGCCAGCTGGCGCACCCGGTTCTCAAGCTCAATCTGGTCGGCCGCAAAGCGGCGGATGCCGTCGGCCAGTTTCTCGGTGGCCATGGCGTCTTCATTGGATTCCCAGCGGAACAGCTTTTCGTCTACCCAGCCCATCTTCTCGGAGACTGTGGCGGAATCCGGGCTCAGCTTGCGGCTGAGTTCGCCCTGGTCTTCTTTCAGTTCCTGCAGCAGGGCAGGGCTGATGGTCAGCCGGTCGCAGCCGGCCAGCATTTCAATCTCGCCGGTATTGCGGAAGCTGGCGCCCATCACCACGGTGTTGAAACCATGGGCCTTGTAGTAATTATAGATGCGGGTAACCGACTGCACGCCGGGGTCTTCCGCCGCCGGATAGCTGTCGCGGCCGGAACTGGCCAGGTGCCAGTCCAGGATGCGGCCCACAAATGGTGAAATCAGGTGCGCGCCGGCCTGGGCACAGGCAACCGCCTGCACAAACGAGAACAGCAAAGTCAGGTTGCAGCGAATGCCTTCCTTTTCCAGCTGCTCGGCCGCACGGATACCTTCCCAGGTGGAGGCAACCTTGATCAGCACCCGGCTGGTGTCTACGCCTTGCTGGTCATACAGCTCAATCAGGCCACGGGCCTTCTGCAGGGTGGCGGCAGTGTCGAACGACAGGCGGGCGTCTACCTCGGTGGATACCACGCCGGGAATCAGGTTCAGGATTTCCTTGCCGGCCAGAACAGCCAGCATATCGGTAGCCACCGAGAGCTGGTCTGCCGAGGAACCGCCGTGTTTCGCGGCAATGGCCACGGCTTTATCCAGCATGGGGCGATAGGCGTCAGACGCTGCGGCCTTCAGCAGCAGGGAAGGGTTGGTGGTGGCATCTTCCGGCCGCCATTGGGCAATGGCGTCGATATCGCCGGTGTCGGCTACCACGGTGGTCATGTTTTTCAGTTGGTCTAGCTTGCTGGTCATTCGTCCTGTCGTCCCGGTTGTTCGGTTTTGGTGCAGCATCCAGCTCCCGAATGCTTTGTTGACCCTTACAATAACGGCAGGTTACAACAGGAACAAGACAACAAATGGTATGCCTGTTATCAGCTTTCCGCTATCGGTTGCGGCTCGCGTACCTTGGCCAGGGCCTGTTCGATAACTTCCAGCCCGGAACCTGGCTTGTTGGCGTTCTCACTCAGGTGCCGGCGGAACTGCCGCCCGCCCGGCTGGCCCAGGAACAGGCCCATAATGTGGCGGGTAATGTGGGTAAGGTACACGCCCCGGTCCAGCTCCTGCTGAATAAACGGAAACATCGCCCGCAGCGCCTCGTGGCGGCTGGTAACGGCCGGTGGCTCGCCAAATAGTTCAGTGTCTACCTCGGCCAGCAACCAGGGATTGTGGTAGGCCTCTCGCCCCAGCATCACGCCGTCGGTATGGGCCAGGTGCTCGTGGCATTCCTCGAAGGTTTTGATGCCGCCGTTGATGATGATTTCCAGGTGCGGATAGGCCTGCTTCAGGCGGTACACCCAGTCGTACTTCAGTGGCGGAATATCGCGGTTTTCCTTCGGGCTCAGGCCCTCAAGAATGGCAATTCGGGCATGCACAATAAAGGTCTTGCAGCCAGCGGCAGCCACCGTCTCGATAAACTCGCACAGCTCGTCCCAGGACTCCCGGCCATTGATGCCAATGCGGTGCTTCACCGTAACCGGCAAATCCGCGGCCTCGATCATCGCCGCCACGCCTTCCGCAACTTTATCCGGGTGGCCCATCAGGCAGGCGCCAATCATGTTGTTCTGCACCCGGTCGCTCGGGCAGCCCACGTTCAGGTTCACCTCATCAAACCCGAACGCCTGCGCCAGCTTCGCACACTGCGCCAGCTCCCCGGCATCGCTACCGCCCAACTGCAACGCCAGCGGAAATTCCGACGGATCATGCCGCAGAAACCGCGCCGTATCGCCGTGAATCAACGCCCCGGTCGTCACCATCTCGGTATACAACAAAGCCCTGCGGCTAAGAATACGCGCCAGGTACCGAAAATGCGGCGTAGTCCAATCCATCATCGGCGCAACCGAAAACCGGCGAGACAAAACGGGGGCGGGCTGTTGAGAGGTCATGAACATCCGGAGAACAAAGCAAATGAAGGCGCCAATTCTACCACGTTCCCCCCAATCGGAGTCGATTAGGGGACTAGGGGTCTGTCCCTACGTGGACTGACCCCTCCAGGCACCAAGTTCAATGTAAGACTAGGGGTCTGTCCCTACGTGGACTGACCCCTCTAGTGAAGTGACCCCCGAAAGTTGGACACCGACTTTTGGGGAGTCACATGACAAGAACACATAGTGAAGCATTCAAATTAAAGATGGTGAAGCTTTACCTCGAAGGCGGGGCCAGCTTCAACCGCATCTCCAGAGAATTCAAT
>NZ_JBSXOP010000060.1:0-11355 GCF_056859535.1 Marinobacter sp. L-46 | reverse complement strand
TCTGGTTGTGAAAGAGCATGCAGGTTAGACTCGGACATGGCGTATCATTCCTCTGTTGGTTGTGATCTTGGCGGTGATCAACCAACAGGATACGCCACCCCTTCAGCCTGCTTCCATACACCAGAAATCACCATAACTCAGTTTTCGGTGCTGGCTCAGGCGCGGTGAATCATAAAACCCTTTAAAATCTCGCACACGGTAGCGCTTGCGCCACTTGAATACCATTTGAGTGTTAACCTGAAGCAAGCTGGATATCCCTGGGACCGTCTCGCATGCATTCCCTATGAAATGAAGACTGACACGATGAACTAGGCGTTTGATCAAAGTGCTGGCTCGGCACCTGCCATGGAGTTTCAATTGATCGTTTAGGGTCAGATTAAATGGAGCTATCGGCATGGGCACAATTGAATACTTCTCTTACTGACAGAAAAACTTCAATCATAGATGATATTAATCAGACGGCGCACTAAATCACCCTTTAGGGTTGAGGAACGACAATACAAAATTTTCAGTCTCAAATAATCCAATTGATCCATTGAGTCAACAGGTCGAAAAGCTTGAGTTGCCATGGCGGGACACTCTATATGCGCCCCGACATGGCCCATGCTAACCTTGTACTATTTAGAAAAAATATTTACTACAGCTGTAGCTTCCTCAACTCCGTAAATGCCGCCGCCATTTTCTTGAATGGCGATTTGAGCATTTTCGACTTGCCTTTTTCCAGCTTCGCCTCTCAATTGAGTCACTAGCTCATAAACTTGCCCTATTCCGGTTGCGCCAATCGGGTGTCCTTTGGATTCCAGACCGCCCGATGGATTGATGGGAATTCGGCCTCCTACAGTGAACTCGCCAGCTTCAGCAGCCCACCCAGCCCCACCATATGGCGCTAGCTGGAGATTCTCTGCCTGTATTATTTCCCCCATCGCAGTCGCATCGTGAACCTCGGCTACGTCAATATCGGTTGGAGCAACGCCAGACTTTTCATAAGCATCTTTAGCAGCTAAAGCAGTTAGGTGATTTTCAAAATCATCGAAACTTCGATCTGAGCTCGATCGCACAACACTGGCAAGCAGCCTAATGGCTCTTGAGCTGTCTCCCTTAAGCCTCTTTAGCCCCGCAGCGCTACACAAAACCGCAGCCGCCGCGCCATCCGAAATAGGAGCGCACATCGGCAATGTAAGTGGGTAAGTAATAGGCGGTGCGGCCAAAACCTCCTCGATAGTATACGCAACCTGATACTGCGAGAGAGGATTATGAACAGAGTGTCGATGGTTTTTTGCGGATACGGCAGCGATTTGTCTTTGGGTCGTTCCGAATGTTTTCATATGGAACCGGGAGAACGCTGCATACACATCCATAAACATGGAATATGGTCTAGGGGACTGAGAGCCCTCCGGGCATTCGACTCCCTCCCCCATCTTTAAGAGGATGTCCCGGTTATCACTCACGGTTTCAACATCCCAAGCAGAGTCAAACGCCGAAAACATTTTTGCCTTATCAGGGCTGTTCATTTTCTCTACGCCCACAGCAATTGCGATGTCACAAGACCCGCTCCTAATAGCGTTCTCTGCCAAATGAAGGGCTGTGCTAGCAGATGCGCAAGCCCCCTCAAGGTTAAAGATAGGAATGCCCTCAAATCCCATCGACCGCAAAGCAACGTGACCAGGAATCATATGTTGATCATGCATTAAACCGATAACGCAAGAGGCGAAAAATGCTTGCTTTACATCAGCCTTGCTAGCTCCAGCATCAGTAAGCGCCTGCTCGATAGCCTCTCTCGCCAGTTCCTTATAACTATGATCAAAATGACGACCAAATTTTGTCATACCAACGCCGGCGACAAAAATATCTTCCATTATATTTCTCCGAGATTAGAACTTTTAAATCACAAATTTGACATTTGTTGTCACTATGATTTATGACTTTTTTACCTTGCTATTACGAAATTTTCCGTTCACCTTTCCAGTATTTTTCACGCACTTTCCTGCGTAAAACCTTACCAACCACACTAGTAGGAAGCTGATCGACAATCATTAGAGATTTTGGCGCTTTGTATCCACCGATCAGACCTTTAACATGCGCAACTAATTCATCTTCGCCTACATCACAACCTTCGCGTAAAGTAACCTCAGCATGAACCGCCTCGCCCCACTCTTCATGCGGGATACCAACAACTGCCGACATTAAAATTGAAGGGTGGCTATTAAGTGCCGCTTCGACTTCATTAGCATAAACGTTAAAGCCACCTGAAATAATCATATCTTTTTTCCGGTCAACCAAGTAAATAAATCCTTCATCATCCATATAACCAAGGTCGCCCGACTTCCAAAATCCGTCCTTAAACTCAGCCCCAGTTTGCTCAGGAGCATTTAAATATCCGAGACATATACTTCGGGAACGTACCCAAATCTCACCGGTTTCTCCCTTCTGGACCTTCTCACCTTTTTCGTTCACGATTATGCATTCAACGCCAGGGGTCGGCTGCCCAGCTGAACTAAGCCTAACCTCATCTTCTTCTCTATTAATCAAATGCTGACTCGTCCCCATGTTCGACGCAAAACCAAAATGTTCGGTAGAGCCATAACACTGAACAAAAATATTCCCAAGTTTTTCTTGCAACTTTTTAAGCTTTCCGGGACTCATAGGCGCAGCGCCATAGATCACGAACCTCAGAGAACTCAAATCTGAATCGATCTCAAGCATACGATAAAGTATCGTGGGAACAAGAAACGTGAGCGTCGCTTTTTCTTTTTCAATGTTTTTGCAGTATAGATTCAAGTCAGGTTCATTTTGTGTAATGGTGCAACCACCAGAATACAACGTTGGCAAAAATAACATACCACTTCCGTGACTTATTGGTGCAATATGAATGCATCTGGGATTTCTGATCCATGCATCCTTATCTTGCAAGGCAAATGCCGTGTCACGGCAGCTAAGCCAGTTATCAATGCTGTACATTGCTGGTTTACCCTTACCTGTTGTACCTCCTGTAAACCGAATTATTGCGCAATGTTCTCTGTCATCAACGACTATATCTGGATTATGATCCGACGCCTTGTTGACCAAATCCCAGAAATAGAAAACACCATCAAGACTTTCTTTAGGCTCATCCATTACAATCACAGTAACGTTTCTATCCCGTAGCATCTTGTAATGAGAGTCGAGGAGCTCATTTTCAATAAATGCCACTTTGGCACCAGAAGCTTCAACTTGCCAAGTATGTTCTTCCAAGGAATCTCTAAAGTTTGTAAAAGCTCCGGTCACACAACCTTTAAAAATAGTAGGAGCATGAAGTAACGAAAGATTGTCGTTATCCAAAATATTAACAAACCTATCACCAGCACCGAGCCCTAAAGACGTCATCATGTTTACAATTCTGTTAGTCAGTGCATGAAACTCTGCGAAGCTGTAGCGCCTATTACGCTCAATATTTACAATAGCTTCACATTCACCATATCGATTTGCCAAATTTTCCATGTGATTACTGAAATTAATTTTCATAAATTCCTCGCTTGTTAGGACTTATTTTTATATAAGCTATGGTCTCAGGTCATTATTTAATCGAAAACAGTAAAATAACTATTTTTCAACTAAAATTGAGCGAAACTCTATAGCGTCAGAAGACTCGTTTTTCTGAATCTTTACTTCTCCCGAATTGACCAGAAAAATTAAGTGCGCAAATGTTTCCTCAAGTGCGAGGCAGCGACCGAAGCCTTTCACCGCGCCCCAACCTACAAAAGATAACAATTCATCTGTAGTTAACCATTGATCAAGCTTTCGAATTAACGTTCTTAACAGGTTGTGATGATGCTCTAAAATCTCGTCAACCCTAGCTATTGCATTGAAAAATATCCTTTCATGCGCTGGTAAAACTAAATAATCTGGGTTAACCCATGACTTTAGATCAGTTAAGCTTTCGAGCCAATTTTTGATAGGATTGTCATTTAAGCTTATTATATCCGTACCTACATGAGGCGTTATGCCTGGAAGCACTTGGTCCCCAGAGATAAATATTCCTAGCTTGTCGTTTTTAAGACATATATGCTCAACGGAATGACCAGATCCGGACCAAATATCCCAATCATTTTCTCCTATAATTATAGATTCGCCTTTTTCAATTATTTTTACTTTCTCTGGGAGAGGACCATAAAGGTTATCCATTACTCTTGCGTATTTCTTTAACTCAGGTATTTCTGTATTCGAAACCCCCAAAGTTCTATAGAAAAAGTCATCCTTTTCATGGTCACTGGATAACCTGCTAAACTCGTCACGCCTGGCTTTGGAAATTTCATTCTCGGAGGCATAGACTGGTACTTGGAAATGTTGCTGAATCCAGCCGGAGAGGCCAATATGGTCAGGATGACAGTGTGTAACCAACAATCCAGTGAGCTTTTTTGGCTCAGGTAGTTTTTGTACTATTTCTTCCCAAATTTCCCGATTAGCATCCGAACTTGGGCCACTATCAATGGCAAACCAACCGCCTTTATCTTTAATCAGATAGATATTTATATGGTCAAGCTTTGAGGGAATTGTAAGCCTCGTCCAGAGCAGACCAGCACTGATAGAAACCAGCTCTCCAAATTTAGGAGGAGCTATATTTATTATGTTTCCCTGAGCAACGCTTCTATTGGTGGTATGCACAATTTATCCCTCAACGAACTGTTAAATTTTATTTAATTAATTTAAAAAGAGCCCCCCATTTTGGAGGGCTAAAGGGACACATCCTTTTACCGCTATTTCGCCTGCATAACTGTTGCAGCATCAAGACGGATATAGCGACCATTCATATATCCGTTTTCAACTAGAAATACGCATGCTGAAGCAAACTCATCAACATTACCCATCCGTTTGGGTGCTTCGCACATTTCGATCAAGGCATTTTTCACCTTTGAATCCAGCGCATCTACCATCGGAGTTGCGAATAACCCTGGGGCAATTGAATTGACGCGAACACCGATTGAACCTAGTTCACGTGCTGCTGGAATATTGATTCCGTTAACCCCGGACTTGGAAGCGCCATAAGCGCACTGTCCAAGCTGTCCCTCCCAAGCAGCGCCCGATGAAACGTTAATAATGACGCCCCGTTCACCATTTTGATCCGGTTCATTCAGTGCCATCTTTTCTGCACACTTAGCCATTACTGTATATAGGCCCACTAGATTTACGTTTATTACATTTCTAAAATTATTGATCGAGCCCGCAATTCCATTTTTATCGAGAATCTTTTTTGGGGCTACAATCCCCGCCGCATTTATGTCCACATGGATTGCGCCAAATTTTTGGATCGTTGCGCTAATCGCGGCATCCACATCGTTCTCTTCGGTGACATCAGTGGCTATAAAAATCGCGTTTTCATCACCGAGCTCTTCTACAGCACTCAGTCCGGCTTCTCGGTTCATATCTAGTAAAGCGACCTTTGCCTTTTTCTTTTTCACAAGATAGCGCGCAGTTGCTAGCCCTAGACCAGATGCACCTCCGCTAATCACAACTACTTTATTTTCCAAATTCATGATCTACTCCTGTTTGAATATTTGAGACCTAAATGTGACTTAGTAACCTTTGAATTGAGGCCTTCGCTTTTCACTAAATGCATTAAGGCCTTCCATAGCGTCATATGAACGCATGTGGCGTCGGAAGAGTACCTGTTCATGCTCCAAGGCATCGTGAAGAGCCTTGCTGCCTGTTTCATTCGCCACAGTTTTCATACGTTGAAGCGCAATTGGGCTTTTCTCTGCGATTAACTCTGCAATCCTTTGTGTTTCAGCTCGCAGGGAATTAAGATCCACCACTTGATTCACAAATCCGTAAATTTTCATTTCTTCTGCAGAAAGCGTGCTACCGGTGAAAAGCAGAAATTTCGCTACGTTAAGAGGAATGATTCTTGGTAAAACTGCTGCGCCGCCAGCTCCAGGGTATACGCCGTAGTTGGCGTGCGCGTCTCCGATTCTTGCGCTATCAGCCGCAACCACGATGTCCGCACACATGGCGGTTTCAAGGCCTCCAGCCATCGTGATGCCGTTCAAGGCCGCGATTACCGGCTTAGGGAAGTCACGAAGTACATTCAAAACGCGCCCAGTCAATCGATCGATAAAATCCGCTTCTCCGGGTTGTAAGCGAGCAGAATTAAGGATCTCTTTCAGATCTGCTCCGGCGCAAAAGGCTCTCCCCTTTCCAGTCAAAACAATGACTTTTACGGCATCATCATTAGCGATCCTGGGCAAAATCTCTTCAAACTCATCCAGCATCTGCAGATTGATCGCATTCATTTCATTCGGGCGGTTTAGATTAATCCACCCAACGGGTCCAGATTGCTCATAAAGTAAGGCACTGTTCGTCATTTGATTACCTCGCCAAGTCATCTTGTTTTGGTGGCTTTTTAACTGAAGGCCGGTACACCAGTTAGTGATCGGGCGATTAACAGCTTTTGGATTTCAGTCGTTCCATCTGGAATAGGGCCAATTATTGCCTCCCTCGCTAGTCGCTCTACGATGAACTCTTTAGTAACACCATTACCGCCGTGGATCTGAACCGCATCTCGACAGGCTTTTACCGCGATTTCTGTGCTAAACCACTTTGCCATCGCACACTCCTTGTCACACCGCAAACCTTGATCAATCATTTCTGCTGCCCTGAGCGTAAGTAATCGAGCGGCATCAATCTGCGTAGCCATGTTGGCAATTTTCTCTGCAATCAGCTGATGACCTGCAATCAATTTCCCATGTTGAGATCGGGTTTGACTGTATTTAATTGACTCTTCCATCGCCCGTCTTGCAATCGAATAGCCCCACGCGGCCATGTGACACCGGGCACGCTCAAAGGTTACTAGCGTGTTCTTTAATCCCTGCCCGATCTCCCCGACAGTGTTCTCGACGGGTACGCGTACATCCGCGAGGAAAATTTGAGAGGTTGATTGTCCGTTCAACGCCATTTTAGGAATGCCACGCACTTCGAGGCCCGGTGTATCTGCCTCGATAAGGATGTGTGTCAATTCGCCTTCGCCGGTCTTACAGGTGCATACGAAGATATCCATATGCTCTCCATTGGAAATCCACGTTTTCTCTCCATTAATGACCCAATAATCCCCATCACGGACTGCACGCGTCTTTGCAGCAGCAACGTCCGAACCGACGTCAGGCTCAGATATCCCCATGCTTATGAAAACTTCACCAGAGAGCAGTCCAGGGACATATTTTTCCTTCACGGAATCAGAAGCATTTCTGATTAACATGTCTGCGCCGGAAACATTGATAAGGATTGGTAGCGCCAGATCGATTGCACTGACACCAACCTCCTCCCACAAGCGCAAATGTGTGACCCAATCCATCTCTAAGCCCCCCCACTGTTCTGGGAACGGCGCTCTGATCAGACCATATTCTGTCAACGTTTTGATGAAGCCCTTCATCATCTCTTTGGGAATAAACTTTTCACCGTGGGCTCTCAATTTTGGCTCAATCTCAGCGTCGAGAACCTTCCTCAAGCCGTCCGTGGCCATTCTTTGTTCTTCTGTCATCTGCATGGTCATAAAATCGCCTTTCTAACTAAGGGAGAGCTATCGTTGGCAGCTCGGGTTTGTTGGATATTTCTAACCGTATCTCAATCGTTTTGGCTTCACCCCCCTCAAAAGCGGGGGTAGGGCCAATGATCAATTTTCTAGATACTTAGTTTTCTAAGAGGACTGTTATCAACAACGGTCGATTAGCCAGCTCGTGGGCGTTCCCAGGACATCCGGGGGTGCAGTAACTCTGCTACGGCAAGACAAAACTAGCAGAGGGCGCGGGAATTCCAGGCCTTATCAGCTTTGACAATCCCAATTGCTAGATAGCGTCATTTTTTGGTAGGCGTTTCTGGAACATATGAAACGACCGGAAGGGGCGGTCCCTGGCTTGGCCAGTGCAGGTATTCAGATGGTCACTAACCGTCAAACCATCGCGTTTATCGGCAGATCAGTGTCTTACACCTCAATTTTCATAACTTGCTTTTTGGCGGCCCTGGACTTGGCTATTATCAGGCTGGGAAGAGATCATCCGAGAAATTTTCCAGTGCCCTGCTGATCAACCTCGTTTTCGCCACAGGATTATTCGGTATTGGTCTCTCCTACCCGTTCTTCAGCTGGTATGTTCTGACGGTGACGGACCTCACTGCGGTAATCCCGGTACTCAGCAATGCTCTAACCCACCTGCTAGCCTTCTGTCCGACTATCATGGCACGGCTAATATTCTTTCTTGGCCAGACCGTGCCATTGCTACTTAACGCGGCAGACCAGAATACGAGAAAAAGCGAAGCCGCCGGTAGTGCTACAGCCTTGAGCACAATCGGCAATGTTGTTGGCTGCCTGCTGACGTCTTCGGTGCTGATGTACTTTCTTGGTGTGGGCTACTCCATCTTCTTTAATTGCGCAATTCTGGCCATCTGCGCTCTGTTGGTGATCAGTCCCGATCGATCTCCCATGAATTCCGCCCTGATTGGCGTTGCTGCTGAGGTGAATCACAAGAAGGTTTATCGGCTTTACCGGGAGGCAGGCCTGGCCGTCCGAAAACGCAAGCGCCGTAAAGGTGTGATGGTGGAACGACAGCCCCTGGTGTTGCCCGATGCACCGAATCATACGTGGTCCATGGACTTCGTGATGGATTCCTTGGCCAACGGGCGCAGGATCAAATGCCTGACTATCGTGGATGACTTCACCAAGGAATGCCTCGACATTCCCGTGGCCATGGGCATCTCGGGTGAACAGGTAGCCCGTACCCTGGATGGCATTGCGGCCTTCCGAGGCTACCCGAAAGCCGTTAGAACCGACCAAGGGCCGAAATTCACTGGCAAAGCACTCGATCAATGGGCCTATCGTCATGGCGTTGAACTGAAGCTGATTCAGCCCGGAAAGCCGATGCAGAATGGTTACGTCGAGAGCTTTAACGGAAAATTCCGGGATGAGTGTCTGAATGAACACTGGTTCCGAGATCTCGCACACGCCCGGGAGAAGATCAGCAATTGGCGCTTGGACTACAGTGAGCAGCGTCCGCACTCATCCCTAGTGTATCAGACACCCCTGGAGTTTGCCTCCGCTCTCCGACTTGGCAAAACTGATTCAGCAGTAACGGACATTACTAGGAAGCAGTTGGATTAAAGACTGGGGGCAGGTCAGGCATTATCTATTCCCGCCCCCAACAAGATGCGTTCACCTCATCGCTGCCTATATTTGCTGACATCACTCTCATCACTCTACACACGCGAGGCAATTAAGGCAGGCTGTGCAAACGAGCGGAATTACCAATCGGGTGACGGCGCATACTTTTCGCCACGCTTTTGGTACTGAGATCCCGAAGTGATATCCGAACGGTTCAGGAGATCCGCGGCCACAGCGATATTCGCACGACTGAAATCTACACCCACGTTATTGGCGATCGACGAGCTGGAACAGTTAGTCCATTTGACCGTTTGCTAGGTTCTTGAAGAATGACCAAGCGCTCAACTAGGCAGACAGCCCCGAGGATTACAGGCGCCATGAATGTTCGCTTTTGTTTACTAGCGAACCTTCGGCAAGTCATCCCAGCAGGTCGTATACGCCGGCGACAAATGCCCTCGCCGCATCGCATAGGCCGCAGGCCCGGCCTCTCTGGCCATGTAGACCGTCGCCCTGGACTTCCGGTTGATGGTATCCATCACCGCCATCAGGCGTTCCGATCTGCCACTGTCCGGCGCCTGCTCCTGCGCGGCTTGGAAGAGATCCTCCTGAACACCCGACTCATCCACCAGTTCCCCCAACATAACGCCGGCCTTAGCGTAATCAAATCCTTCCCGATACATCGGTCTAAGCAGGTTCAGAGCCTGCTGCACAATAACCCGGGAGTCCTGGCTGGGCTGGATGAGCTTCACGCTGGCACTGCGTGAATACTGCGGCGCCGTCGCCTTGAACGGATTGGTTCGGATGAACACCATCAGTTCCCCAGCATACTGCTGGCCTCCCCGCAGCTTCTCGGTCGCGCGGGCCGCAAAGTGCGCTACGGCTTCTTCCAGGTCGCTCAGTTTCTGAAGGGGCTGACCAAACGATCGGGAGCACATGATTTGCTTCTTCGGGGCCGGTACATCCTCCCACGGCACACAGGGCAAACCATTGAGCTCCCGGGCGGTGCGTTCCAACACCACAGAGAACTGTTTTCTGAGCGTTGCCAGATGGGTATCCGCTAGTTGTAACGCCGTGACAATACCCATGGTCTGAAGCCTGGCACTGAGTTTTCGCCCGACACCCCAAACCTCCTCAACCGGTACGCGGGCCATCAACCGCCGTTGCCGGTCGGGGTCCGTCAGATCGACCACGCCTCCAGTGGCTGGATATTTCTTGGCGGCATGGTTGGCCAGCTTGGCCAGGGTTCGCGTCGGAGCAATGCCCACACAGACCGGTAAGCCGGCGTTCTGATACACCGTGTTCCTGACCTCTCGCCCAAAGTCCTCAAAGGACACCACCCGGTCAATGCCGGTCAGGTCCAGAAAGGCTTCATCGATGGAATAGACATCCACTTTGGGAGCCAGGGCATCCAGAGTCGTCATCACCCGCCGGCTCATGTCGCCATAGAGGGTGTAGTTGGAGGAAAACACCTGGATGCCGTATCGGCGAATTTCCGGTTTAATGTGATGAACCGGCACGCCCATCTTGATCCCCAGCGCCTTGGCTTCTTTGGAACGGGCGACGACGCAGCCGTCGTTGTTGGACAGCACCACAACCGGTGTATGACGAAGATCCGGACGGAACAGCTTCTCGCAGGAGGCATAGAAGTTATTACAGTCCACCAGGGCGAACGCAGGCTTCCTCATCCGGCTTTGGCCTGTTCCCGATACAACGCAGCCCCGAGAGCGGCAAAGTAATACTGAAAGGCGTCATTGATACGCTGGCGATGCTCGCCCTGCGGATACAGACCCGCCTTGGCTTCATCAGAGTGAACGGTTCCGTTTACCAGAAATCGGTTACGCGGCTGGCTGTCTTCAATGAAGGCTTCAAAGGCGCGAGCGCACAGCTCCTCCGGTTTGGCGTAATAAACCGTTTTCAAGTGCTGATCGGCCACCTGGGAGGCTCGGAACAAAGTGCTCGGCGCTGTGCCGTCCTCCGTCAGCATGATGGCCTGGAAGCAAGCGCCTAGCCGTTCATTCAGTGGGTGGGGTTTACTGCTTACGCTGTTCAGCCAGGCACTGGAAGCGAAGCCGCACGGTCCGGCATTCCGGTAAGCTTTGCCACCCATGTAATGATCAAAGGCGTGAAACCATTCATGAGCGAGGCTACCCGCACCAGCGTTGTTGGCCAGCGCCAGCTGTCGGGTGGCGGGAATGTAGTGCGCGGCCACGCCCAACCGGCCGCCGATGCCATAC